>JAESSK010000239.1 GCA_016764155.1 Rhizobiaceae bacterium | reverse complement strand
GGCCGACCATTTCATCGAATTTGCCGATCCGCAAAAGGACGAAATGATTGTCATTGATGTGGAAGACGTGGAATCTGGCGATTATATCTCGCTGGAACATGCTGAGCTTTTTGCCAAACGGATCAAGCAGCGCCTTGGCCGCTATCCAGTGCTTTATACCAACACCATAACCCTGCGCAAAATCGCCAAGAAATACGCCGAACTGCCAATCCTATCGCGCTTAAAAATCTGGTATCCCCGTTATAAGCCAAGCATTTCGGGCGTATTCCCTATGGGAAACTGGACGTCATATCTGCTTTGGCAATTCGCCTATGGCGGAAATTGCAGCAAGAAAAAATGCCCTTACCGGCTCAAAGGCACCGAGCGCAACATCGATGTGAATGTGATGAACAAAACCGTTAAGGCGCTTAAGGCCGGATGGCCGTTTGATGGGCTGGTTCCCGATGTGCTTGGACCGGGTGAACTGATCTATATTCCCTATCCTCCCGAATGGGACGATTACGGGCCGTAATTTCATCCCAATAAATTTGAACCTACAGGCTCGAAATATTGGAATTCCCGTGTTAGCGTGTCCCTCGGTAACGAGTTGGAGGACCGGGCAATATGGATGCACCAGCAATTGAACTGGTGGGGATCAACAAAAGCTTCGGACCTGTCCGCGCAAACCACGACATTCAGATGTCTATGGCCCCCGGTACTATTCACGGTATAATCGGCGAAAACGGAGCCGGGAAATCGACTTTGATGTCGATCCTCTATGGTTTTTATCAAGCAGATTCCGGCGAAATCAAAATTAATGGCAAGCCAGTCAAAATCTCCAGCAGTCAGGAGGCGATCGCGCTTGGTATTGGTATGGTTCATCAGCATTTCATGCTGGTTCATAATTTCAGTGTGCTTGAAAATATTATTTTGGGCGTTGAAGGCGGCCCTTTTCTGGGCAGCGGAATTGCCCATGCCCGCAGGGAACTGGCACGGCTGGAAGAAGAATACGCACTTGAGGTGGATCCAGACGCCATCATCGAAGACCTTCCGGTTGGCATTCAGCAGCGTGTTGAAATTCTAAAAGCGCTTTATCGCGGCGCGGATATTCTCATTCTAGACGAGCCAACCGGTGTGCTAACGCCAGCAGAAGCAAATCACCTCTTCCGCATTTTGGAGCAATTGAAGGATCAGGGTAAAACCATCATTCTGATCACCCATAAATTGCGCGAGATCATGGCAATCACCGATACGGTTTCAGTTATGCGGCAAGGCACCATGGTCGCCACCCGCAAAACTTCTGAAACCAATGTGGAGGAGCTGGCCGAACTAATGGTTGGCCGTTCCGTTTTGCTGCAAGTGGATAAGGAAGAGGCTGCACCGGGAGAAGTTAAGCTTTCCGTCAAAAACCTCACCGTAAAAGACAGCCGCGGCGTCATCATGCTGGATAACGTAAGTTTTGATATTCGCGCCGGTGAAATTGTCGGCATTGCAGGGGTTTCAGGCAATGGCCAATCGGAACTGTTGGAAACCATTTCCGGTATTCAAACAGCGCTCTCTGGCCAAGCGATATTGGACGGTGAACCCATATCGGTCACCGGCGGCGCAGATCCTGCGCTGTTGCGCACGCGCGGTTTGGCCCATGTGCCGGAAGACCGTCACCATATGGGGTTGGTACTGCCATTTGAAGAGCGCGAGAACGCCATTTTGGGCTATCACGCCAGCAAAGAATACTCTTCCGGCATGTTCTTGAGCCTCGATGCCATCCGCGAGGATGCCGAGAAGAAAATNAAACTATATGATATCCGNCCCGCCAATCCGAANTTGAAAACCGCNNATTTTTCTGGCGGTAACCAGCAAAAAATCGTATTGGCCCGTGAGATGGAGCGCGACCCTATTGTGCTTTTGGTNGGTCAGCCAACCAGAGGCGTGGATGTGGGTGCTATCGAATTCATCCATAGACGCNTCATCGAAATGCGTGATGCGGGTAAGGCGATTTTGCTGGTCTCGGTCGAGCTTGATGAAATTCGCTCGTTGTCAGATCGTATTTTGGTAATGTTTGCTGGGCGTATTGTTGGCGAACGCGGACCCGATGCCACTGAAGGTGAACTTGGTNTATTGATGGCCGGGGTCGAAGATGGAATTGAAGATGGTGCAGAGGATGTTGCCTAATGAGTAGTACAGAAATTACAGCGGGCATTTCTATTGTCACACTGGCTGTTGAAGATCTTGATATTTCCGTNGCCTTTTATGAGGCCTTGGGTTGGGAACTTGCGCCGCAAAGTCAGGACACAATCAAATTCCTGCAAGGCAATAATTTGGTGCTTGCGCTGTTTGGCAATGAAGCTGTGGCAGAGGAATATGACGTTGAATTNGANCCTTCNGAATTTCCGTCAGTNACNCTCGCGGTNAATTTTGAAGATCCTGAAGATGTGGACCAATTCTTCCGCTTGGCGACGGATGCCGGCGGTGATGCGGTGCGCAGACCCGACAGAACCTATTGGGGCGGCTATTCCGGTTATTTCAAAGACCCCGACGGACACATGTGGGAGGCCGCGCACAATCCATTTTTCAAATTCGATGACAACGGAAATCTTGATTTGCTGAGTGACGAAGATGAATAATGAACTGCCAAAATGGGTCGATTACGGCCTGATGCCGCTGCTTAACCTCGCAATCGCCTTCATTGTGGCTGGTCTCGTGGTTCTACTGGTCGGTGAAAACCCGTTTGAAGCAGCTTATCTTTTGGTGCGCGGCGCGTTTGGTTTTGGCGAAGGCATTGGTTTTACTCTTTTTTATGCCACCAATTTCATTTTTACCGGCCTTGCGGTGGCGGTGGCGATCCATTGCGGTCTGTTCAATATCGGTTGCGAAGGGCAGGCCTATATTGGCGGGCTCGGCGTGGCCTTTGCCTGCCTTGCATTTGACGCTTATCTGCCATGGTATGTGGTCTTTCCATTGGCCGTGATAGGTGCTGCAATCTTTGGNGCNGCATGGGCCNTCATCCCCGCTTGGCTTCAGGCAACCAGAGGCAGCCATGTGGTGATCACCACCATCATGTTCAATTTCATCTCGTCGGCCCTGATGGTATATTTNCTGGTAGAAGTTNTAAAACCANCAAAAAGNATGAACCCGGAAACCAGAACCTTCACCGAAGCNGGGCAATTGCCCAAGCTCGATTGGTTGATGGAAATGTTCGGTTCAAACCTTGGTGGCGCACCGTTAAATATCTCCTTCTTTTTAGCGTTGTTCGCCTGTTATCTCGTCTGGCTTTTGATCTGGCGCACCAAGCTTGGCTATGAATTAAGAACCATGGGCACCAACCCGACAGCCGCGATTTATGCAGGTATTCCGCAGGTAAAAACCATCGTGATTGCCATGCTGATTTCTGGCGGCTTGGCTGGAATGATGGCGCTNAACCCGATCATGGGNGATCAGGCNCGCCTCAATATTGAATTTCCGGCAGGCGCTGGTTTTGTTGGAATCGCAGTGGCACTGATGGGGCGTAATCATCCCGTTGGCATCATTTTAGCTGCCATCCTGTTCGGCATGCTTTATCAGGGCGGCGCNGANCTTTCCTTNGATATGCCTAGTATTTCACGCGATATGATCGTGGTAATTCAGGGCCTCGTTATCCTGTTTGCTGGTGCGCTGGAGCATGTATTCAGGCCGACCCTGATGCGAATTTTTGTCAAAGGAGCCAGTTAAATGGAATTTCTGATTTCCTTACAAACCCTTGATTCGATGGTCNGGCTTTCAACGCCCTTGTTGCTGGCAGCCCTTGCNGGGCTCTATTCGGAACGCGCCGGCGTTTTCGATATTGGGCTTGAAGGCAAAATGCTGGGNGCAGCCTTTGCNGCNGGNGCNGCTGCNGCNGTTTGGCATTCNGCNTGGATTGGCCTTCTTGCAGGCATTGGCGTNTCGGTCATGCTNGCNCTNGTTCACGGCTTTGCTTCGATCACCGCCAAGGGCAATCAGATCGTTTCAGGCGTNGCCATCAACTTTGTTGCTGCAGGGCTAACAGCCCTTTTGGGGCAGAGCTGGTTCAGCCAAGGCGGACGAACACCGCAATTGAAAGCCGAAGAGCGCTTCACGGAAATCACCTTACCTGGCGTTGAAATGATGGCCGATGTGCCAATCATCGGTCCGGTCTATACTGATTTGATTTCTGGGCACAATCTTCTGGTCTATGTGGCTTTCCTTTCAGTGCCGTTCACCTATTGGGTGTTGTTTAAAACCAGATTTGGCCTGCGTTTGCGTGCCGTTGGTGAAAATCCGGCAGCAGTGGATACGGCAGGCATATCCGTCGTCTGGGCACGCTATCGCGCGGTCATTGTATGCGGCATCCTTTGTGGGGTAGCTGGAACATTTCTCTCCATCGGCGTATCAGCAGGTTTCGTTAAAGATATGACNGCAGGCAAGGGCTTCATCGCNCTNGCCGCGNTGATTTTTGCCAAATGGAAGCCAATCAATGTGATGCTGGCTTGTCTCCTGTTCGGTTATCTGGAAGCCGTAGGCATCCGCATGCAGGGCCGTGAATTGCCGCTGATTGGTGAAGTTCCCGTCCAGTTCATTCAGGCACTACCCTATATCCTCACAGTCGTATTGTTGGCTGGTTTCATCGGCAAAGCCATTCCGCCAAAAGCTGGCGGTGTCGCCTATACCAAGGAGCGCTGACGTGGCAATTGATCTTCATCGAATGGCAGTTCTTGCTGCTAAAAAAGCCCACGCACCTCACTCAAATTTTCCGGTTGGTGCGACGATTGTCACCAGCGATGGCCGCACTTTTTCCGGCTGCAATGTGGAAAATGTATCCTATCCCGAGGGGTGGTGCGCAGAAACCAGCGCCATCGCCCATATGGTGATGGATGGCGGCGGCGAGATTGCAGAAATCGCAGTTTTCGCGCCAAAAATGGATGAAATCACCCCGTGCGGTGGGTGCCGGCAACGCATTGCCGAATTTGGTTCCCCTAAGACACTGGTTCATTTATGTGATGCCAAGGGTGTGGTAGAATCAATCACACTGGCAGATCTTTTGCCAAAGGCCTTCTCGAAACTTTAGGGCATATAATGAGAGCAGCAACTACAGAACTGGTTAGGCGCCTAGACGGTCTCGTGCCGCAAACCGCACTCATATTGGGTTCCGGTCTTGGCGATCTGGTCGATGCGGTAGAGAACCCGATCACCATTTCCTATAGCGATCTGGAAGGTTTCCCGCAAAGCGGCGTTTCCGGTCACGCAGGAAAAATCGTTGCCGGACATATGGCCGGAAAACCGGTCGTTATCTTATCCGGCAGAGCCCATTATTATGAA
>JAESSK010000238.1 GCA_016764155.1 Rhizobiaceae bacterium | reverse complement strand
TGCCTGCAAAAGCAAGGTTCATCGGAAACGCATCGGCTGATTGCAACATGCGGCCCAGATGCCATGCACCCGGTGTGCAGGTTGTGGCATTGGTGCCAGTGGCCGGACCAGTGCCGCCACCGAGCATGGTGGTGATGCCGGACATCAGCGCTTCTTCGATCTGCTGCGGGCAGATAAAATGAATGTGCGCATCGAACCCGCCAGCGGTAAGAATTTTTCCTTCGCCCGCGATAATCTCGGTTGATGGGCCAATGATGATATCAACACCCGGTTGAGTATCGGGATTCCCGGCCTTGCCAATGGCTGAAATCAGGCCATCTCTCAGGCCCACATCTGCTTTGTAGATGCCTGTATGGTCGACGATCAGCGCATTGGTGATGACTGTATCAGCGGCACCATCGGCTCTGGTGACCTGCGACTGTCCCATGCCATCGCGGATGACTTTGCCGCCGCCGAATTTGACTTCCTCGCCATAGATGGTGAGGTCTTTTTCAACTTCGATGAAGAGTTCTGTATCAGCCAAGCGCACTTTGTCGCCCGTTGTCGGGCCGAACATGGCGGCATAGGCGCTGCGTGAAATTTTTGCAGGCATTATAAATCCCCCATTACTTTATTATTGAAACCGTATACGACGCGTTTGCCGGAAAGCGGCACAAGGTTCACATCGCGTGTTTGACCTGGTTCGAAACGTATGGCCGTACCAGCTGCGATATCAAGGCGAAAACCACGGGCAGCTTCCCGGTCGAACTTCAGGCCTTCATTGGTTTCATAAAAATGATAGTGCGAACCAACTTGTATCGGACGATCGCCGGTATTGGCCACATTGATCACCAGCACCTCGGCACCGGCGTTCAGTTCGATCTCGCCATCTTGCGCGATAATTTCTCCGGGGATCATGCTGCTTCCTCGCATCCTGATGGGTTGAACACACGCGCGGTTGATGCTGGATGTTTGGCCAGCATGTGGGCCGGACGAATGGGACGTGAAACGAAATTTCCACCGCAATTCGGGCACACACCTTTGAGCTTATCATTCACACAATCTGAGCAGAACGTGCATTCATAGGTGCAAATCATGGCGTTTTCTGCCTCCGGGGGCAAATCCACATCACAACATTCGCAACTTGGTTTTAGGATCAACATGAATTTTTCCTATCTGATTGGTTCGTGAACGGTGACGAGTTTTGTGCCATCGGGGAAAGTTGCTTCCACCTGCACGTCGTGGATCATCTCGGCGATGCCGTCCATTACGTCGGCCCGAGTAATGACTTTGGCACCATCACGCATTAGATCAGCTACGCTTCTGCCATCACGGGCACCCTCGACTACGAAATCAGAAATCAGGGCGATTGCTTCAGGATAATTCAACTTCACACCGCGCTCATGGCGCGAGCGGGCGACCATGGCCGCGACCGACACCAGCAATTTGTCTTTTTCTCTCGGGGTCAAATTCATTCAGTGTCCTCCTATAAAGACCATACGCGCGGCAGTAGTGACTTGTTATTATGTGAACTAGTAACGTAGTTCATCAACTTTTCAAGAATTGGGATAGCAAGCAAGCGCAAATTTTGTGAATCTGTCGCAAAGATGCGGATGATTGTAAGCGGGCCGATGCAGGACGCCCGCCCCGTGCCGCCGATATCGTCAAAAATTCTATTGGTCAAATCTCGCGCGGTTTCGGCTTTTGGCCCCGCATAGATGATTGTGGAGATGGCTCTTGCGCCATTGGCGATTGCCAAGCGCTGGAGTTTTTCTTCCACCGGACCATTCAATTCAAAGGCATCGGCAAAAACCAATTTTCCGCCAATGCGTATCCGCCAGACTTCGCGCAGATATCCGTGATCGACCGTTTCGCCCATGGCGCCCCTGCCAAAGACACTGCTTTCAATCGCAAGTAGTTTCGAACTTTCTGCCAACTCAATATTGGTTTCGCGTTGATAGGCTGCGTTATTAAACATGATGGTTTCTTGTGGCAACCATAGGCCGCAGGCGTTTTCTCCGACTTGGATATTGGAGCGGATAGANGCCCTGCCCTCGCGGATTTGATAGAANCGNTCNGCCGCNTGNGTNGTNACNATNGCAGTAGTGCCNTCACCCCAGCGCATGTTNGCNGTGTAATCNTCCCCATCNGTNAGNCCNCCCGTGGTGTTGATCAACACCGCCTCGACTAAGCGTCCCGGCTCCTTGCGCGCTAATCTGATTTTGGCACAACCCTGTTGATAGAGATCATCAAGCACGGTTTCGCCGTCACGCAGTTTAAAGCTGATTTCAGATTTTCCGANCGCTCTTTGTAAGGGCGCGAGCATGAATGTCTCCGGGATTGCACAAGTGTCGAGCTTTTGTTGATTAATTTGGCGGCAATGTCAAAGTTTGTTTCCCGCCTATGGTGTTGCGTTTTATGCAACGCCTATTGACCTTTTTGGCAGAAGACAGCATCACCCCAATCTTCTATAAAAATTGTGCAACGCGATATCTATCCTCCCAGGATTACAGCTGAAAATTAGGTGAATATGAAACAGAAACTTGTTGTCATCGGTAACGGAATGGCCCCCGGCAGGGCTCTGGAACAGCTTTTTGAAGCCGCGCCAGATAAATATGACGTCACAATTTTTAATGCTGAAAACCGCGTCAATTATGANCGCATCATGCTGTCNCCTGTTTTATCCGGCGAGAAGACATTCGACGAAATCGTCATTCATGGNGACAGCTGGTANATAGAGCATAATATCATGCTCTATAAGGGTCACAAGGTGANCAAGATTGACCGNGAGAAAAAGGAAGTTACTTCCGAGCATGGGCAAGTCGTGCCTTATGACAAGCTGATCATTGCCACNGGNTCNATGCCATTTATCATTCCTGTTCCNGGCCATGATTTGCCNGGCGTNCTTTCCTACCGCGATCTTGATGATGTGACNGCNATGATGCTGGCNGCACAATCTCGCGGCAAGGCTGTNGTNATTGGCGGNGGANTGCTTGGTCTTGAAGCGGCCGCNGGCCTTAAAGAACAAGGCATGGACGTGACNGTGCTTCATCTAATGCCNACATTGATGGAGCGCCANCTTGATCCNGCNGCTGGTTATCTGCTTGAAAAAGAGCTTACCAATCGCGGCATTAAAGTTATTACTAAAGCCAATACCAAAGAGATTACGGGCGACGGTCGGGTTGAGGCGGTCCATCTTGAAGATGGTACCGTCATACCGGCTACTCTTGTGGTTATGGCCGTTGGCATCAANCCTAATTCGGGNATTGCCAAAGANGCAGGCCTTGAGGTCGGGCGCGGNATTATCGTTGATAACCAACTGACNACCTCTGATCCNGATATCTACTCNTTGGGCGANTGTGCAGAAGTTGGNGGCGAATGCTTCGGACTTGTGGCNCCNCTNTACCAGATGGCCCGCGTTCTTGCNGCNAATTTGGCGGGAGATNNNCANGCAAGATTTGCNGCTCAGGAAACNGCNACCCGTTTGAAAGTGACCGGCATTGATCTTTATTCTGCGGGNGATTTTGCNGAAGGNGATGACCGTCANGANATCGTNCTGCGCGATGCGACCTCCGGNGTTTACAAACGGCTNATCCTTAAGGGCAATTTGATNGCAGGCATTGTGCTTTACGGCGANGCTGCCGACGGGCCTTGGTTCTTCGATATGATGAAGAGCGGCACGGACATTTCCGAAATGCGCGACACTCTTATTTTTGGCGCTGCATTTCAAGGCGGCGAGGCCATGGACCCGATGGCGACCATTGCATCTTTGCCGGATGACGCTGAAATTTGCGGTTGTAACGGCATATGTAAATCGAAAATTACCGGTGCTATCACGGAAAAAGGTCTGACCACACTGGATGAAGTGCGGGCTCATACCAAGGCCTCCGCCTCATGCGGAACCTGCACCGGTCTGGTCGAACAATTATTGAGCCTGACACTGGGCGATTCTTACGACCCCGCCGCCATCACCCCAATGTGTGGCTGTACTGATCTTGGCCATGGCGACGTACGCCGGTTGATCAAAGCCAAGGGGTTGATCACCATTCCTGCTGTGATGCAGGAACTTGAGTGGGATACTTCATGCGGGTGCGCCAAGTGTCGCCCAGCACTCAATTATTATCTGGTCAGTGATTGGCCCGACCGATATGCGGATGATTATCAATCCCGTTATATCAACGAGCGCGTTCACGCCAATATTCAGAAAGATGGCACGTATTCTGTTGTCCCAAGGATGTGGGGCGGCATGACATCCTCAGCAGAATTGCGTGCCATCGCCGATGTGGTGGATAAATTCGATATACCAGCCGTTAAATGCACCGGCGGTCAGCGCATCGATATGTTGGGCGTAAAAAAAGAAGATTTACCCGCTGTCTGGGCTGATTTGGGCAAGGCCGGATTTGTTTCGGGNCAGGCTTATGCCAAAGGNCTGCGCACGGTCAAAACCTGNGTCGGNACAGATTGGTGCCGCTTTGGTACTCAGGATTCTACCGGGCTTGGCATCAAACTTGAAAAATTCATGTGGGGATCGTGGACACCGGCAAAGCTAAAACTCGCAGTCTCCGGTTGCCCACGCAATTGCTCAGAAGCGACCTGCATGGATATCGGCATTATTTGTGTCGATTCTGGTTATGAAATCCATATTGGCGGTGCCGCCGGTCTGGAAATCAAAGGCACCGAAGTTCTTGGCAATGTTACGAGCGAAGAAGAAGTGATGGAGCATGTTTGCGCGGTGACACAAATGTATCGCGAGCAAGGGTTTTATCTGGAACGCATCTATAAATGGATGGCCCGTATCGGGCTTGAAGAAATCCGTTCCCAGATTATGGATCAGCCGAAACGGCGCAAAGCCTATTACGACGCCTTCGTCTTCAGCCAGAAATTTGCTCAGGTTGATCCGTGGTCCGAAAGGGTTTCGGGCAAGGACAAACACGAGTTTAATCCAATGGCCACTCTATCTCTGGAGGCTGCGGAATGAACGTCATGACCCAAAACTGGCAGAGCATTGGTACTATCAACGATATTCCCCGCCGGGGTGCGCGTTGTGTCAAAAACGGCGACATGACGATTGCGATTTTTCGAACCAGCGACGACCAGATATTCGCGCTGGAAGATAAATGCCCGCATAAAAATGGCCCGCTGAGCCAAGGCATTGTGCATGATGGATGCGTCACCTGCCCGCTGCACAACTGGGTGATTTCTTTGGAAAGCGGCCAAGCGCAGGGAGCCGATGAAGGCAAAACCCAGGCTTTCCCGATTAAAATAGACGACGAGACCATCTTAATTGATCTGTCTAAAGCCGGTGGCTAATGACTGCATTCTTCAATCCCGGTAAGGAAGTAAAAACCACCTGTCCGTTTTGTGGCGTAGGTTGCGGCCTTCTTGCCAAACAAAACAATGACGGCACTCTTTGCGTCCGTGGCGATCCCGATCATCCGGCAAATTTTGGCAGGCTTTGTGCAAAAAGTGCTGCTCTGCACGGGATAGAACAACCAACGAACCGTTTGCTGTTGCCTCAAGTTTATGGTCGTGAATGCGGCTGGGATGAAGCACTGGAAGGTGTTGCCGCAAAGTTTTCCGAAACCATTGCTAAACATGGTCCGGATTCAGTTGCATTTCTTATGCAGGGCAACATGCCGACGGAAGCATATTATGTGGCCAACAAGCTGATGAAAGGCTTTATCGGCTCGGCCAATATTGATGCCGGTTCGCCTGCAGTTTCAGCACAAAGTCAAGCATTTGGCAGCGATACGGTGCCCGGCACTTATGAGGATTTAGAACTTGCTGATGTCATTGTCATTGCCGGTATCGATCTGGCAATTAGCCATTCGGTAATCTATCAGCGCCTTGTTGCGGCAAAAGCCGAACGTCCCAATATGACAATCGTGGTTACTGGACCAGAGGATGCTTTGACGGCAGAGATTGCTGATTTGCATTTGCCTGTTCAGCCCGGCGGCGAAACGGCACTTTTTGCCGGGCTATTGCAATATATGGCGCAAAACAGCGTTTTGGATACGNGCTATATCGAAAAATATACCAACGGATTTGACGAGACCTTGCTTGCTGCTGTGCAGCAATTTGATCAGGAGACAGTCAAATCAATTACCGGCCTGAAATGGAACCAGCTTGAACAAATTTACAGCCTGTTTTGCACACGCAATAAAATAGCCACTATTTTCCCCCATGGGGCCCTGTCAGCCAATGCAATCATTAATTGTCATTTAGCAATCGGGCGTATTGGCAGGCCCGGTATGGGGCCTTTTGCCATGGCCATGCATTCCAATAATATGGGCGCACAGGAAGTCGGCAGTGGGCCAAACATGTTGGCAGCTCACATGGAATTGGGAAATCCGGAGCATCGCGACATCGTGCAGCGCTTCTGGCAATCACCCAATATTGCTGTGGAAACAGGCGTTTCTGTCTCTCAGATGCATCAAGCCATCATTGATGGTGACATCAAAGCAGTCTGGGTGATCTCTCCAGATTTGATTGAAACCATGCCGGAACTGGCTGAAGCATTGGCTGCTTGCCCGTTTGTTGTGGTTTCTGAAAGTGCATGTGATAGCAAATTGGCAGCACATGTTTTGCTGCCGACCACCACATGGGCAGAAAAAGACGGTGTGGTGACCAATTCCGACCGTTACATTTCNCGCCAACGCNGGTTTATTAACGCGCCGGGCGAAGCCAAANCTGAATGGTGGCANATTTGCCAAGTNGCGANGCAAATGGGGTTTGAGGATGNGTTTTCTTATTCTGGCCCGCATGAAATTTTTGCTGAGCATGCTNGATTNTCNNCGTTTGAAAACCATCAGCAGCGTGATTTTGATATCGGTCATTACGGNCAAATTTCCGAGAATGACTATAAATCGCTTGAACCATTTCAGTGGCCGCAACCCNAACAGTCNCCNCGCAAAATCACAAGATTTTTTGCCAAGGGAGCGTTTTATACGCCCGATGGCCGTGCACGCTTTANGGCNAGTGGCCCAATGANTTTAAAANCGACANNAGNTTCGANATCCACTGGTCAGAAGCAAGAAAATAATTGGGGGCAAACATGGTGAGACGCATAGAAAAAATGGCGGTACTGCCGATTTTTTACAAGCTTGAAGGGCGCAAAATCATCATTGCCGGTGGCAGCGATGCAGCCGCGTGGAAAGCAGAACTACTGGCTGCATGTGGCGCGCAAGTGCATATTTATGCCGAGACATTGTCCAACGGTTTTATCGAGATAATCACCTCCAAAGGAAGCCTTGGTTCGTATGTCCATCACATAAANAANTGGGANAANCTGGCNTTCGAAGATGCTGCACTTGCCATCTGTGACGCTGAAAACAAAGATGAAGCTTCCAAATTTTTTAATGCTGCACGCAAAGCGGGGGTGCCAGTCAATGTCATCGATAAGCCTGACTATTGTGAATTTCAATTCGGGTCGATTGTAAACCGTTCACCGGTCATTGTGAGTATTTCCACCAATGGCGTGGCTCCCATATTAGGNCAGGCAATCAGGCAGAAAATCGAAACTCTGTTACCGCGAAGCCTTAGTGAATGGGCTCAAATTGGTGCCTCGCTTCGCGCTCACGTGGCAGAAAAACTGGATTTTGGCTCTCCGCGCAGGCGCTTTTGGCAGCGCTTTAGCGATATGGCTTTTGCCAAGGGACCGAACCATGATTCAAGAAACCAACTCATTCGCCTTATAGACGGGATTGCTAGCCATACGCCCGCAAACAAGCAGGGAAAAATCAGCCACATCAACCTCCAATATGATGATGTGGAGATGCTCACTATCAAGGCGGTTCGTGCGCTACAATCNGCTGATGTGGTTTTATACGANAAAGAAATNGGCAATGATGTGCTTGAACTGGCNCGNCGNGAAGCNCGTCATATNTTGGCTGGNGTGGACGCNGANGACCGGATGATTGCNTTNGCTCGNNGNGGAAATCANGTNGTGAGAATATCTGGNCGAGGTTCCAATTTNATACTGANCGATATGGACAAACTGCAAAATAGGTCTGAAAGTGCGNTTCAAATAGAATCTATCTAACTCTGGAGCCNGNAGATATGNCAGTAGAAATTTTCGACGCGCGGGTTTGTTCNCTTGGCGAGGGGCCGTTATGGCACCCGGAACGCAAACAACTCTTCTGGTTCGATATTCTTGAAAATACCCTGCANACAAATTCTGATGCTGGCCCNGAGCGTTGGCATTTTGANGAACATGTTTCTGCNGCTGGNTGGGTCGATNCCAATACTTTGCTGATTGCCAGCGAAACAGCGCTGATGCGTTTTGATATCAGCTCCGGCAAGACCACGCATCTTCATTCCCTCGAAGCTGAAAATCCTATGACNCGATCCAATGACGGNCGTGCTGANCCGTGGGGTGGATTCTGGATTGGCACTATGGGCAAGGCTGCTGAAAAANATGCGGGCGCAATCTATCGCTATTATNAGGGCGAATTGCAGACGCTCTATTCNTCNNTCACTATTCCAAATGCNATTTGCTTTACNCCAAANCGNANCTTTGCCTTTTATGCCGATACGGCTGNGGAAAANATTTGGCGCCAAGCGCTAAACCTGNAAGACGGATGGCCTGTTGGCGAACCCGAGGTGTTTTTGGATTTCACAGGCAAAGACATATTTCCTGATGGTGCGGTTTGTGATGANGACGGATATTTGTGGAACGCCCAATGGGGTGCNGGANGCGTGGTGCGCTATGCACCCGATGGCAAACAAGTCGAGGTGATTACGCTGCCGACCGACCAAACCACCTGCCCGGCCTTTGGTGGTCCTGATATGCAAACGATGTATGTNACGTCNGCAGCGATTGGTCTTAAAGGTCAGGACGATGCNGGAAAAACATTTGTGGTNGAAACCGGCACGANAGGTCAGGCGGANCCGAGGGTTATTCTGGTTTAGAATTGANCCCCATCGCGANGGCAGTTAGCACCTACAAATCGAACGAAACACCCTGAGCGAGCGGCAGCTCTTTTGAATAATTGATCGTNTTGGNGGCACGGCGCATNTAGGATTTCCATGCGTCTGAACCAGATTCTCTGCCGCCGCCTGTTTCTTTTTCGCCGCCAAAGGCTCCACCGATTTCTGCACCCGATGTGCCAATATTGACGTTGGCAATGCCGCAATCGGAACCACCCGCACTGAGGAAAGTTTCGGCCTCCCGCAGATCGGTGGTGAAGATACAGGAGGATAGCCCTGCCCCAACCGCATTGTGGGTTTCGATGACATCTTCGAAGTTTGAATATTTTATCACATAAAGGATCGGCGCAAATGTTTCTTCCAGCACAATGCCTTCATGCTTCGGCATTTCGACGATGGCTGGACGCGCATAAAATGCCTTGGCACTTGCTGCATCAACACGTTCGCCGCCAGTGATTTCTCCCCCCATTGCGCTTGCAGCTTTGAGGGCTGTTTGCATTGCCGTAAACGCTGCTTCGTCGATCAGCGGGCCAACCAATGCATTGGTTTTCAACGGGTTGCCAACCGATACGGTGCTGTAGGCCTTCTTCAAACGAGGCACCAATTCGTCGTAAACATCTTCATGCACAAACAGCCGCCTCTGGCTCGTACAGCGCTGGCCGGCTGTGCCCATAGCACCAAATGCGATGGCGTTAAGCGCCATATCGAGATCGGCCGATGGGCAGACGATGCCTGCATTATTACCGCCCAATTCAAGCAAGGAGCGGGCGAAACGTTTGGCCAACCTTGGGCCAACTTCGCGGCCCATGCGGGTTGAACCGGTGGCTGAAACAAGACGGATTTTTGGGTGATCGACCATCACTTCGCCGATTTTATAATCACCGATCAA
>JAESSK010000237.1 GCA_016764155.1 Rhizobiaceae bacterium | reverse complement strand
TCCGGCCTTGTCGATGGCAGCGGCGAGTGATTTTGGCGTCATCTGCTTTTCTTCCAGCATCACTGTGAGGCCGCGTTCTTCAAACAATGTTGCGCGTTGCGTCTGCTCGGTGAGGCCTTTACGCACATAGGGAACCATAACGGAGCGGCAATCGGCCTGCAGCACATCCATGGAGGTGTTATAGCCGCTTTGTGACACGAGGATTTAAGATCAGAAACCCGTGTCAATATTTCGTCCCCAACCTCGGGCAGCACGGATACGGAGTGTTTCGTCTCCACAATCACCCCTTGGCGCGCAAGTGACGTAGCGATTTCAGCACCTGGAAGGTCATCACCCTCTTCATTTGCATTCACCCACAACACAGTCACTTTTTCGGCCATTTTGAAAAACGGTAATGCTGAAGATGCCGCACGAGCAGATTCTCTACTGGCATTCCAAGCAAAGGTTATATTGTCGCCGATGGTTTCATATTTCCCCACATATGGGATTACTAGTACCGGACGTCCAGAATCAATCAAAAAACCTTCAAGAATATCTGAAACATATTTATCATCATGTTGTGGATTAGCTTGACCGGCGACGATCAAATCCACACAACGTGCGTGATTGGTAATAACCCCCGCAATCAAAGACGAATGCGCCTGAACCAGACGCCATTCAGCAGAAATACCTTCCTTCTTGGTATTTTTCTCAAAAATCTCTTCAATCTCAGCGGCTTCGAATTTCTGCATTTTATTTTGGGTCAGGGCAATTCCCGGGCTTGCATCCGCGCCAACCACCGAGTGAACCTGAAACAGAGAATCCACATGCAGCCCGATCAAATGGGCATCATGTTTTCGCGCCAGCGCAATCGCCGAAACAAGCACATGCTCAGCAGCACTTTTATCGTTTAGATAAACCAGTATCGTTTTATAGGACATGAGAACTCCTTCAACAGAAATTAATTGACTACAAAATACTAGGCTCAATGACGGCGACGACTGATTGCCTGCGGTCTATCCGCTCGTCAAAAAAGTATTGATTTCTTCCTTTAGCTGGAAGCGGGATTTACGCAAATCTTCACTGCGCACATCAGAAGCCGGTTCAACCCCAGCTTCAATGCGGTGAATTTCACGATTAACCTCGTGATATTTATCCGCCAGTTTGGCGAAATGTGCGTTTGACGATTTCAAATCTCTAATCATTGCAACCTGCTGGGGAAATTCCTCTGCAAGCTCATGGGGAACATGTGACATTCAATAACTCCTGAAAATAGAACATTCAGAATTTAGGCATTATCCACATTACCTGCGTTGATTCACATCAAAAAGATCGGGGCAACTCAAGGATGTGTTCGGCCACATAGGATAAAATCAGATTGGTCGAGATCGGGGCAACTTGATACAATCTGGTCTCGCGGAATTTTCGCTCAATATCGTAATCTTCTGCAAAACCAAATCCCCCATGGGTTTGCAGACATTCATTGGCAGCTTGCCATGAAGCATCAGCCGCCAAAAGCTTCGCCATATTCGCCTGCGCCCCGCACTCTTCATGGGCATCAAACCTGCGACAAGCCTCAAAACGCATCAAATTGGCTGCTTCAATATTGACATAAGCCCGCGCNAGNGGAAATTGNACCCCNTGNTTCTGNCCAATNGGCCGNTCAAAAACCACTCGCTCTCTCGCGTAATTCGTTGCCCGTTCCAAAAACCAATANCCATCCCCGACGCATTCAGCAGCAATCAGCGTACGCTCGGCATTGAGACCATCGAGAATATAGCGAAATCCCCGTCCCTCTTCNCCAATCAAATTNTCAACGGGAATTTCAAGATTATCGAAAAATAATTCATTGGTTTCATGCCCCACCATATTGGCGATCGGCTGNACATCCATGCCATTGCCAATGGCTTCTTTGAGATCGACAATGAANACCGAGAGACCTTCGGATTTACGCTTANCTTCGCTAAGCGGTGTGGTGCGAGCAAGCAGGATCATCAAATCTGAATGTTGAATGCGGCTGATCCAGACTTTTTGACCATTGATCACATAATGATCGCCTTTTCGAACGGCCATTGTCTTGAGTTTGGTAGTATCTGTGCCAGTGGTGGGCTCCGTCACAGCCATCGATTGCAACCGCAATTCACCAGATGCAATCTTGGGAAGATAAAGCGCCTTTTGCGCATCGGAACCATGGCGCAATAACGTGCTCATATTATACATTTGGCCATGGCAATGCCCCGCATTACCGCCGGAACGATTGATTTCTTCCATCACAATCGAAGCTTCCGTTAGCCCAAGGCCTGACCCACCATATTCCTCGGGGATCATCGCAGATAGCCATCCGGCTTTGGTCAGCGCATCAATAAATTCTTCTGGATAGCTTCGATCAGCACCATGTTTGCGGTGATATTCCGCAGGNAATTTTGCGCATAAGGCTCGTAACGCCTCACGCAGATCATCGTGATCATCTGGTGCACTGGTTTTCAATTTTCGCCCTCGTATCAGTATAAAAGACGAGCNTATCTGACCCTAGCCAGTACCGCCAGCACGGATTCCATCTGCCGCCGCATCNGTNGGAACCAGCGCGCGCACAAGCTCCTGCATGTGNANCAGACCGATTTGCTCTCCGTCTTTCATCACCCGGTAGTGCTTGGTCGTATCACCCTCGGACATGGCAATCACAGATTCCAGATTAGCATCAAAATTCACATCCCCTGAAAGACCATTTCCGGTTCTAGTGGTTTCTTCCATTACAGAGCGCACACGCAACACGCGGGCCCGATTAATATCGCTGATAAAGTCGATGATATAAGGATCATTGGGATGCAATAAAATATCTTGCGGCTCGCCCTGCTGGATAATCGCACCATCATTCAAGATCACCAAATGGTCGGCCAACTTCAACGCCTCATCCAGATCGTGCGTAATGAACACAACGGTCTTTTGGAGTTCGCGCTGCAATTCNAAAAGCAAATCCTGCATATCNGTACGGATCAGCGGATCAAGCGCTGAAAACGCTTCATCCATCAACATGATATCGGAATCGGAAGCCAAGGCCCGGGCAATACCAACACGCTGCTGCATACCACCAGATAATTGGCGGGGATAATGACCTTCAAACCCGCCAAGACCAACCCGTTCGAGCCATTTTTGACCCTCTTTATCGGCACTCGCCTGATCTTCGCCNCGCACACGCCGCGCCATACCCGAATTTTCCAAAACCGTGCGATGAGGAAACAGGGCAAACTTCTGAAACACCATGGACATACGGTTCTGGCGCAGNGCTTGAAGCTCTGCTTCACTGTAATCCATCACATTTTCCCCATCNACAATAATCTCGCCAGCCGTTGGTTCAATCAGTCTGTTAATATGACGAATAAGGGTAGATTTACCAGAGCCNGATAGACCCATGATGACGGTGATTTCACCGGCATTCATATCGATATCGATGTTTTGCAGGCCCAGTACATGGCCATATTTTTCCAGCAATTCAGGCTTCCCCATACCCGCTTTCACATATTCCAACATGACATGGGAGTTTTCGCCAAAAATTTTATAGAGGCCCTTGATAGATATTTTTACCGTTTTGCTCATGACGTTATCCTAATGCTCTACGGTGGTGTTAAGGCGACTAAGGGCGGCCTTGGTAGCNCGATCAAGCAGCACCGCCAAAAGCACAATGCAGAAACCGGATACAAGACCCACGCCAAGCTCAAGACTGCGAATGCCGCGAAGAACCAGCACCCCAAGTCCAGGTGCCGATACCAGCGACGCAATCACCACCATCGCCAGTGACATCATGATGGTTTGATTNACCCCGGCCATGATATTGGGAAGCGCCAGCGGGATTTGAACCCCNGTCAGTTTTTGTCGGGAAGTCATGCCAAATGCGTCNGCCGCTTCAATCACATCACGNTCNACGAGNCGTATGCCAAGATCGGTCAGCCGGATAACAGGCACAATCGCATAAAGGATAATGGCGATNCCGTAGAGNTTTGATTCGGTCACGGAAAACAGGAATATCAAAGGAATCAAATANACGAATGTCGGCAGGGTCTGCAACATATCCAATATGGGAATGGTCANCCTCTGCATTCGGTCGCTTTTCGACATGGCAATGCCTATGGGCACCCCTAACAACACGCAGATNAACGTACAGACAAAAATGATCGAAAGCGTTTGAATGGCCCGGTCATAATGATCGATGAACGCCATAANCAGGAATGAAAACATCACCAGCAGCAACACGCTGACTGAGCGGGAGGTGTAATAGGTAATGGCCATCAACGCCGGAATTAAAACAAACCACGGAATGGCCTCGAACAATATTAGCGAACCATCCAAAGCCCAGCTCAAGGGTTGAGTCAGCGGATCAAGCACATATTTGAGCCCGTCTTTTATGCCCAAAAACCCATCTTCAACCCAAGCTGTCATATCCCGCGTACGTGGAAATGCCGAACAGGATTTGTTGAGCGCATCAAGCGAGGGAAAGGGTGTTTCCAGAAATGGAATGCCAGCTTCTGCAATTTCGGCTTCAGTTTTGCCGGAAGATTTCGCCAGCAACTCCGACATTGTCATCGGCCCTGTGGTGGGGTTAGCAGCGCACCAGTCCTTCAGCCCGAAAACGCTAAAAAGCCCGTCATAAGTCGCCATTAGAAAAAATCCCCGTCCCTAAGAGAAGGGGCGCTCGAAGCGCCCCTAAATGTGTTGATTATTTCAACAATGCAGACAGCTTACCAGCTGCCTCTTCATTAATCCAACCCTTCCAGACNTCNTGGCTGGTAGAGAGAAAATGCACGGCAACTTCTTCAGCAGAAGCTTTCTGTTCTTCCTGCCATGAAAGCAGAGCGCCCATTTGAGCATTGGTGAAGGATACGTTCTTCATCAAAGCCGCAAGATCAGGATGCCTACTGGAAAAATCAGTGGTGACGATGGTTTTCACAGGACCAACCGGATAGGATGATTTGCCCACTTCTTCACAACCAGGCTTGGAATTACAAGCGTGAATTTCTTCGTCATATGGACCAAGGTCCACACTGGTCATGTCATATTTACCAAGCACGGATGTTGGTGCCCANTAGTAACCGAACCAAGGTTTATTGCTTTCATACGCTGAAGCAATTGAAGTAGCCATTGTTTCGCCAGAACCATGCTGGAAGATTTCAAAGCCGGCACCTTTGAGGTCAAAGGCTTGGGTCAGCGCAGTATTGGTGCGCAGGCAACCCCAACCTTCAGGGCAGTTATGGAAACGGTTTTCCAAAAGACCCGGATTAGCCAAAACACCTTCAATGGTTGCTAGTTCAGGATGCTTTTTCACCAAATAAGTTGGGATCCACCAGCCTTCAACGCCACCGTCGGACAATACATCTGTGAGGGTTTCAATTTTGCCAGCGTCCGATAGTTCTTTGTAGCTTGGAGCACCATTAATCCACAATTCGGTAACGATATCCGGTTTGCCAGTTTCAGAGACTGAAGCCAGCGCCGGTACGGTTGAAGAAGGAATCAATTTCACTTTACAACCATAGCCCTGCTCCATCAGGAACTTGGATACGTGAGAAACAACGGCACTCGATGCCCAGTTCATTTCGGTAAGTGTAACCTCACCACAATCAGCAGATGCAGCAGCAGGCAAAGCAAGGCCAAACGCGGCTGCTAATAATAATTTTCTCATATTTTTTCTCCCTCTTTTATTCTTGCACGGAACAACCACATTACGAATGTTCATAATATGGCCCGTGAATGGGTTGATTGACCAGTCAATCAAAAATTTATAAGCTAGTCATACGCCATTAAAATTTAAAATGGTTGGTTTTACAACCCCTTGGAGGAGTAATGCCCAGAACAGGTACGGAAATCACTCGACGCAAAGCGCTGGTAAATGCAGCAATTATGGAAATCGGTCGCGCCGGATCGCTGGATGTCACAGTCAGCCAAATAGCCGGAAACGCTGGCGTATCCAGCGCATTGGCACATCATTATTTCGGCAGCAAGGACCAAATTTTTCTAGCCGCTATGCGACATATTATGACGGGTTTTGCAGAAGATGTTTCCCGTGAACTTGTGAAGGCTACCAAGCCCCGAGACCGGGTCAAAGCCATCATCAGAGCCAGTTTCTCGATTGGGAACTTTTCCGAGGAAGTCATTAGTGCTTGGCTTAATTTTTATGTAAAAGCACAAAATTCCAAAGACGTTCAGCGCCTACTGCGGGTCTACCAACGCCGCCTACAATCCAATCTTGTCCATGAATTAACCCCAATTGCCGGTGACGCCGCAGCCGAAATATCACACGGCCTTAGCGCAATGATCGATGGCCTCTATATTCGCCAAGCCCTGCGTGATGCCCCACCCAACCCAAAAGAATCAGTTGCCATGGTCGTTGATTATCTCGATATGTGCCTGCGAAAGAGAGGTGTGGATTGACCCAACCCAATATCTTGATCTTCATGGTCGACCAGTTAAACGGCACCCTGTTTCCCGACGGACCAGCCGATTGGCTACACGCACCAAACTTGAAAGCGCTGGCCGCCAAATCAACCCGCTTCAAAAATTGCTATACCGCCTCCCCTCTTTGTGCTCCGGGCCGAGCAAGCTTCATGTCCGGCCTGTTACCGAGCCGTTCACGTGTTTACGATAACGCGGCTGAATTCACCTCTGATATCCCGACCTACGCCCATCATTTACGCCGCGCCGGATATCAAACCTGCTTGTCAGGTAAAATGCATTTCGTCGGCCCAGATCAAATGCACGGTTTTGAAGAACGCCTTACCACCGACATTTATCCGGCAGATTTCGGCTGGACACCAGATTATAGAAAACCCGGCGAGCGAATCGATTGGTGGTATCATAATATGGGTTCCGTCACCGGAGCAGGCATTGCCGAAACTTCCAATCAGATGGAATATGACGACGAAGTTGCTCATCACGCCCGCGCAAAAATCTACGATCTGGCTCGCGGCAATGACGAACGCCCATGGGCGCTGACTGTCAGCTTCACCCACCCGCACGACCCTTACGTGGCCCGTAAAAAATACTGGGACCTATACGAAGATTGCGAGCACCTTTTGCCGGAAGTGCCCGCTATGAATTACGACGATCAGGACAATCATTCCAAACGGATATTCGACGCCAATGACTGGCGAAGCTTCGATATCAGCGAAAATGATATCCGCAATTCCCGCCGCGCCTATTTTGCCAATATTTCCTATCTGGATGATAAGATTGGCGAGATCATCGAAGCCTTGGAAAACACAAAGCAGGAAGCCATCATCATGTTTGTCTCCGACCACGGCGACATGCTGGGCGAGCGCGGCTTGTGGTTCAAAATGAGCTTCTTTGAAGGTTCTTCTCGCGTCCCTTTGATGATCGCCTCTCCAAACATGCAACCGGGCCTGATCGAAGCCCCCGTTTCCACCCTTGATGTGGCACCAATCCTTTGCGAAATAGCAGGCGTATCCATGGAAGAAATCATGCCATGGGTCGAAGGCGAAAGCCTTGTTCATCTGGGACAGGGCGGCGAACGCACCTCCCCGGTCGCAATGGAATATGCCGCCGAAGCTTCCTATGCACCGATGGTATCCTTGCGCCAAGGCCCGTGGAAATATAATCGCTGTGCCCTTGATCCCGATCAATTGTTCAATCTGGAAAATGATCCCCATGAACTCATCAATCAGGCCGAAAACTCGGACCATGCCGATATCCTCGCCCAGCTAAGTGCTGTTGCCGATGAACGCTGGAACCTCGATCAATTCGACG
>JAESSK010000236.1 GCA_016764155.1 Rhizobiaceae bacterium | reverse complement strand
ATATGGCAATTGTTTTCATCCAATCGGATGCGCTTAGCTCTGAGGAACTGAGAGGTTTTGAGAAATAAAACCCCTGCAATTCGTTGCAGGTACTCAGTTGTATTAGCTGCATTTGCTCTTTAGTTTCAATGCCTTCAACGGTGACGTCCATGCCAAGCGAACTGCCCAGATCAATCATTTTGGTCACAAAATTGAAATTTTGCTGATCGTCATTGATGCCATCAATAAAGGTTTTATCGATTTTGATGCGATCAAGAGGGTATTCGCGCAGATAGGACATGGAGGAAAATCCAGTGCCGAAATCGTCCAGTGCGAGGCTCACGCCAAGTGCGCGTAATTCCTGAAGTACCCTCATGGTGGTTTCTGTCGGTGAGATCAAAATTCCCTCGGTGATTTCCAGTTCAAGGCGGCGTGCTTCAAAGTCGGTTTCGTCAAGAATATTCTTGACCATATCGACAAAGCCATCCTGCATGATTTGCATCGGAGATACGTTGACCGCCAGTTTGATATCACCAAGCGGACGGATGTCTATGCAGGCGCGGCGCAAAACAAACTCGCCCAGCTGATTGATGACACACATTTCTTCTGCCAGCGGTATGAAAGTCGATGGGGGAATCAAGCCGTGGACCGGATGGTTCCAGCGAACCAGTGCTTCAACACCCTTAATCTCTCCGACACTTTGATTAATCAATGGCTGATAATTCAAATAGAGGG
Source organism: Rhizobiaceae bacterium (assembly GCA_016764155.1). Classification (GTDB taxonomy): domain Bacteria; phylum Pseudomonadota; class Alphaproteobacteria; order Rhizobiales; family Rhizobiaceae. Next base: position 6,945 of record JAESSK010000236.1, on the reverse strand, counting down.
TTTGTTCAGAAAGCGCTTCGCGCAGATCTGCCTCCATCTGGCTTTTTGATTTAATGGTTTTTGCCATTTCGGGATCGAAAAACACCATTTGATTGCGGCCTTTTTCCTTCGCGTAAAGGAGGGCGAAATCTGCCCGGCGCAATGCTTCGGTGGCATCGATGGAACCGGGATCGATAACGGAAATCCCAATAGAAACGCCAACATAAAGGTTTTTCTCACTGTATGTGATGGGCTCTTTCATCGCTTCGAGAATTCGCGAAGAAAGGCACTCAATATCCGAAGTGGATTCCACATTGGTTATGACGGCCGCAAATTCGTCACCGGACAAACGGGCAATCATATCTTCTGAACGCAGGAGCGCTTTAATGCGCTGACCAAAGGTCTGAATGACGAGGTCGCCGGCCTGATGGCCATGACAGTCATTGATGATTTTGAAACGATCGAGATCAAAATACATCACCGCCACATTTTTCTTGGTGCGTTTGCCATTCTGCAGTTCTGCTGCCAGAACTTTGTTGAAGCTGCGGCGGTTGGGAAGGCCGGTCAGTTCATCGACATAGGCCAATTCACGGGTGCGGGCAAGATCGCCCATCGTGTGGGACAAAATCATAATAACCGCCGAGACGATTAATATAAATGACCCAACTTGCAGGGATGTTTTAATAGCCTCGACGGACATTTGACTTATGTCACCGGAGGTGAAAAATGCCACAAGATCTGAAATTCGGGCAAACTGAAACCATAATGCGAAACAGGCTACAACCAGTATCACAAGGGATAAGCGAATAATTCGCGTATGTGTATTGTCACTAAAATCATACATTTTTGATAAACTTCCAATCATTGGATGAGCGGAAGTTATCGGGAGAACGAGAAGTTTACGGAAACAACATCGTTAAAATTTTAGCTATCTTCTGACCTCTTTGGTATTCGCAGGAAGGAGCCTAACGGGTTTCGAAGGTAAGGTGTTGATATTTAATCACTTTTATAGGTGTAAAAAACGCCAAGAAAACCTTTGGAAAAATTCTAAAAATTCCAGATTATCGGTATAAAATCTGGATGTTTTTTAAACATCCAGATTGGCAACATTCAGGGCGTTTTTCTGAATGAATTCCCGGCGCGGTTCCACCTCTTCACCCATCAAGCGAGTGAACAGATCATCAGCTTCAGTTGCTTCGTGTACCCGCACTTGCAACAGGGTTCTGGCATCGGGATCAAGGGTTGTTTCCCATAATTGGTCAGGGTTCATTTCGCCAAGGCCCTTATAGCGTTGCAGGGCGATGCCCTTGCGTCCGGCTTCAAATACAGTATCCAGCAACAGCATCGGCCCGGAGATGTTTGTCGCCACTTCCTTTTTGTGGAAAACCGGTGGCAGGCCGTAGACCTCAAACAATTCACCGGCAAATTGGTTCAACCGAAGGGCATCGGCGGAGGCAATTAGAGCCATGTCGATTTGGGCCACTTCGCGAACGCCGCGCACGGTGCGTTCAAAACTCAAGCCACCATCATCGGCAACGCTGCCTTGCCAACCGCGTTCGGTTTCTTCCGAGATCAGATCGAGGCGCTGGGCAACATCATTGGCTACTTTTGCCGCGCCTGCATCATCATCCATCAATTTGATATCAAGTGCACCAGCGATGGCTGCCTGTTCCACGATATGGCGAGGATAACGTGTGTGAAGGCCATTGAGCAGTGTTCTGATTTTTATCGAAGTATTGATCACGGTGCGCAAATCAGCGCCGACGCGAATTTCGCCATTGCCCATTTCGAGACGGGAATCTTCCAGTCCACCTGAGATCAGGAATTCTTCCAGCTCGGATTCATCTTTGAGATATTGCGAGGATTTTCCGCGCGTTACTTTATATAGGGGCGGTTGCGCAATATAGAGATGACCGTGTTCGATCAGTTCCGGCATGTGGCGGAAGAAGAAGGTCAGCAACAGAGTACGGATATGCGCGCCATCCACATCAGCATCGGTCATGATGATGACTTTGTGGTAGCGCAGTTTTTCGATGTTGAATTCTTCGCGGCCAATGCCGGTGCCAAGGGCTGTAATCAGCGTACCGATTTCCTGGCTGGAGAGCATTTTATCGAAGCGCGCACGTTCCACATAGAGGATTTTACCGCGTAGGGGCAGTACGGCTTGATTTTCGCGGTTGCGGCCCTGTTTGGCAGAACCGCCAGCGCTATCGCCCTCCACAAGAAAGACTTCGGATTTTGCCGGATCGCGTTCGGCGCAATCGGATAATTTGCCGGGAAGGTGTGCGATATCGAGCGCGCCTTTGCGGCGTGTTAGTTCGCGAGCCTTTTTTGCGGCCTCACGGGCAGCGGCTGCTTCTACGACTTTGGCGATGATTGCTTTTGCTTCAACCGGGTTTTCTTCAAACCACTGGTTGAGAGTTTCGTTCACAAGGCTCTCGACAACCGGGCGGACTTCAGAGGAAACCAGCTTGTCCTTTGTCTGGGACGNGAATTTCGGATCGGGAACTTTTACCGATAGGACACAAGTCAGACCCTCGCGGCAATCATCGCCGGTGGGGGAAACTTTTTCTTTTTTCAATGTGCCCGAGCGTTCGGCATAACCGGTGACCTGACGGGTGAGCGCGCCGCGCAAGCCTGCCAGATGGGTGCCGCCATCGCGCTGGGGGATGTTGTTGGTGAAGCAAAGCACGTTCTCGTGGTAGGAATCGTTCCACCACATGGCGACTTCAACCGTGATGCCGTCTTTTTCGGATATCAGATAGATCGGTTTCTCGATTTGCGGGGTTTTGGTGCGGTCGAGATATTTTACAAACGCTTCCAGCCCACCATCATAATAGAGCTCTATAGAAGTCTCTTCCGCATGACGATTGTCTGTGAGGACGATGCGGGTGCCGGAATTTAGGAAAGCCAATTGGCGCAGCCGGTGTTCCAGTGTGTTGAAATCAAACTCCACGTTAGTGAAGGTTTCTTGCGATGGCGTAAATGTAAGCTCGGTGCCTTTTTCGTCACCGCAATCGCCGGTGACTGCCAAGGGGGCGTCGGCCACNCCGTGGGTGAAGTTGATTTCGTGTATCTTGCCATTGCGGCGAATTTTGAGGTTCAATGAGACGGAGAGAGCGTTCACAACCGATACGCCCACGCCGTGCAATCCGCCGGATACTTTATAGGAATTCTGATCGAATTTTCCGCCAGCATGGAGCTGGGTCATAATTACCTCGGCAGCAGAAATTCCTTCTTCCGTGTGGATATCTACCGGAATGCCACGTCCATTATCGGTGACGGTGATGGAACCATTGTCATTCAGTGTAACGGTCACACGGTCCGCATGACCAGCAAGCACTTCATCGATGCCGTTATCGACTACCTCATAGACCATGTGATGCAAGCCGGAGCCATCATCGGTATCGCCGATATACATGCCGGGACGCTTTCGAACTGCGTCGAGCCCTTTAAGAACCTTGATGGAATCTGCACTATAATCNTCGATGGGATTGTTCGGTGTATCGCTCATAAAAAACCTGAATTTTTGAATGCTTTTTGGACTGTGCAGATTGCCTGCGAATCATTGGTCACACTTGTGTGTAATATAGGGTTTTTCCGCCCAAATACCAACTTTTTAACGGGAATTACGGTGAACTTGCGTTGATTGGNGATCAAATGAGCATCGATGAAAATTGATGGGTACGTGATGGAGGGATGTGTGTATAAGTTTGCGCAAGAAATATTGATGGAATCAACATGATTATTGAATATATTTTTGAAAANTTTCTGCGTTCGCGCGATATCAAAGCGCTACCGGAACAGGTTCGAGCGACGTTGCGTGCACGGGTTCGTGCCAATGAGGTTTTGGTGCGGATATTGCAGTTGGGTATCTTGCTGTTTTTTGCCTTTGTCTATTTCATCTCGCCAAAAACCAGCCCTGATGAAGCGATTGAAGTGGTGCCGATTGTTCTGGGTGTCTATTTTATTCTGAGCGTGATTGGCCTGTTATGGGCGATGCGNACGGAATTGCCNGATTGGGCGGTNTATTNCTCGGTTCTATTTGATTTTGCTTTGTTATTTGGATTGATGATCAGTTTTCATTTTCAATATATGCAACCGGCATCGTTCATTTTGAAGGCTCCGGCCTTGCTGTATATTTTCATTTTCATAACCATTCGCGCCATACGGTTGGAAGTGCGTTTTGTTGTTGCTGCTGGTTTTGTTGCAGCACTTGGATGGATGGCGATGATTTTTTACGTCATCAAATTTGATCCNGGCGACAACATGCTAACTCGCTCTTATGTGGAATATCTCACGTCGAATTCGATTTTGATCGGGGCNGAGGTGGATAAGATTATTTCGATTGTTGCAGTCACCGGAATTCTGGTTTTGGTGGTGAATGGGTCGAACAATCTTTTGATCTCCTCGGTGGCGGAAAGTTCTGCTGCCCATGAGTTGTCGCGGTTTTTTGATGATAGTGTTGCCAAGGGCATCAGAAACAGTGCAGGCGCTCTGGTAGCAGGTGAGGGCGAGCGACGCACAACCACCATCATGAATATCGATATTCGTGCCTTCACCAAGCTTGCAGCGGAACTGGACGCCTCTCAGGTGATGAGTGCGCTCTCGATCTATCAGGGGCGTATTCTGCCTTTGATCAAGGNCAATGGCGGGGTGATCGATAAATTTATGGGGGACGGTATNATGGCGACNTTTGGGGTCGACCTTCCAGACCGATATTGCGCTTCTATGGCGCTGAATGCGGCTGAAGCTATTATGTTGGACCAGAAAAAGTGGATGGATGAAGAGCCGCTGCTTGCAGAAATNGGGCCGATCAATATNGGCATCGGNATTGCCTCAGGCGATGTTGCCTACGGGGCCGTNGGGCGCGGCGANCGATTGGAATTTACGGTGATNGGNTCGGCGGTNAACCTTTCGGCGAAGCTGGAAAAACATAATAAAGTGCTTGGTTCCCAATGCATTGCCTCGAAGAGNTGTTGGGATTTTGCNTTNGATGAGGGCTATAAAGGTGCGCTGGTTCCGACCCTTCATCATGCGGAACTTGATGGGGTGAATGGATCATCCGAAATTGCTGAATTGCGCATAAGANCTTAGGGCNAGGACCCTAACTGCGCTTGCCTGTAAAGGTTTCTTCCAGTTGGATAACTGCTTTTTGTGCCTGAGTGTTGGCCGGATATATCGCCAGCAATTTATACCAGGTTTCCAGAGCTTTTTTCTTATTACCCAATTGTTGCAATATCATNCCNAGACCNGCAAGNGCTCCGAAATGGCGCGGTTCATAACGCAAGGTCTGTTCAATATCGCGAATGGATTTGCCATATTCTCTCATCAGGAAATAAAGCGTGGCGCGGCGGTTCCAGCCCTCGGAATAATCCGGGGCCAGTGTGACTATTTGATCCAGTAAATCTTCGGCCTCGGCAAATTTCCGCTTATCCATGGATTGCTTGGAAAAATTCATCAAACCGTTGATTGTGGCTGAACCAGAATCTGTCCAGTTGGACCAGATGCGCCGAACGATGACATTGGCACTACTGGTTTTGGTTTCCTTTGCCAATTGGGCAAACAGCTCATTGAGAAGTTTTGCTTTTTCCAAAGGTTTTTTAGAAGGGATAACGGGACTCGATTGTTCGCTTCCGCTCTGGGGGGCGCTTTGGGTGCTAGCNTNCNTANTNANGCNGGAAAAACCAGNGATGAAAGTAATTGNCAATAAAACGCAGAAAATCCTCATGTGGCGAATGTAATTCGCTTCACATGAAGATCAANGCAAAAATGCGTGATATNAACCGNTAATTGGCTGAAATCAGCCTAAAGCCAGNTNAGACCCAACTTAGAACTAGCCTTGGCGAGCTTTAAAGCGTGGGTTTTCTTTGTTGATGATGTAAACGCGACCACGACGACGTACGATACGGTTTGCCCGGTGGCGACCCTTTAGGGATTTGAGAGAATTCTTGATTTTCATGTTCTTAAACCGCTGGTTTGCAGGGCTTTCGGGGCGTTTTCCCCTTCATCCTGCTTAAAATAAGAAAGCGCACCTTGAGATGCGCTCGACAATTGATGTGAGTTATATGCAAAGGCTGGAAAAAGTCAACTCACAGGCGTGGATCATGGGGCATTTTGACTTTTGTCGCTAATGGCATGGGCAGGGTCGCACCAAGTCGCAAGCGCGCTTGGAAAACAGATGAAATTGGCTTATGGATTCAGGGCACAGTATTAGGACTTAGCCATGCGGAAATTTTCTGGTTTTGCAATTGTACGGGAGGCCATGCGTGCCCACAAGGGGTGGGCGGAGCAGTGGAATAATCCCGAACCACGCAAGCATTATGATGTGATTATTGTGGGTGCCGGTGGGCACGGGCTGGCGACGGCCTATTATCTGGCCAAAGAACACGGCATTACCAATATAGCGGTGATTGAAAAAGGTTGGCTTGGCGGCGGTAATACGGGCCGCAACACAACGATTATCCGCTCCAACTATCTTTATGACGAATCGGCCGCGATTTATAATCATGCGGTGAATTTGTGGGAAGGGTTGAGCCAGGAGCTCAATTATAACGTGATGTTTTCCCAGCGCGGCGTGATGATGCTGGCCCATAATACCCACGATGTGCAGGTGGGTAAGCGCCATATTCACGCCAATCGGCTGAATGGTGTGGATAATGAATGGCTGACGCCGCAGCAAGTGAAGGATTTTTGCCCGCCGATCAATATTGCTAAATCTGCGCGTTATCCAATTGTCGGTGCTGCCTTGCAAAGGCGCGGCGGGGTTGCGCGTCATGATGCGGTTGCTTGGGGTTATGCCCGTGCAGCGGCGGATATGGGCGTTCATATTATTCAGAATTGCGAAGTGAAGGGTATTAATCGCGGCAGCGATGGTGCTGTGACGGGTGTTGAAACCACACGCGGCACGATCAACGCCAAGAAAGTTGGCGTGGTGGCTGCCGGGCATACATCGGTGCTGATGGA
>JAESSK010000235.1 GCA_016764155.1 Rhizobiaceae bacterium | reverse complement strand
TCCATCTCGCACCAAGCGCCCGGAAAAGGCGACAGGCCACGAATGTGATTGTGGACATCCTGAACGGGTTGCGCCCAGTTATAGAGAAAATTAACAGATTAATTAATTGAGAACTGGCCAATTTCTGGGGTTATCGGTGCCTAGAAATTTCCCCGATTCGCATAAAAAAAGGGTTCGGAATGATCTCCGAACCCTCTAGTCGAACAAAAATGTTCGTTTATCTAACCACCGCCCTAGTGGGCGACCGATGTCGTTCCGGAGCCTGCAGGTGCCATCATTGCTTTTCTTGCGGCTTCCTCGTCTTCAAGTGTCCATACGATGGCTTCCGGCATACTGGTTAGTGCATGAGAAAGCACTTCATCCACATTGGATACAGGTACGATTTCCAAAGCGTTTTTCACGTTATCCGGGATATCGGCCAGATCCTTGGCATTTTCCTCGGGGATAAGAACTTTGGTAATGCCGCCGCGTAGGGCCGCCAGTAACTTTTCCTTAAGTCCGCCAATCGGAAGAACCCTGCCCCGAAGGGTGATTTCTCCGGTCATAGCGATGGATTTATGGATTGGAATACCCGTCATCACAGAAATAATCGATACGGCCATGGCAACACCTGCTGATGGGCCATCCTTTGGTGTCGCGCCTTCCGGCACATGCACGTGGATATCGTATTTATCGAATTTTGGTGGTTCAATACCAAAATTAACAGCGCGTGAACGCACATAGGATGCGGCAGCTGATATGGATTCTTTCATCACATCGCGCAGATTACCGGTAACCGTCATCTTGCCCTTGCCCGGCATGGAAACGCTTTCGATGGTGAGTAGTTCACCACCAACTTCTGTCCATGCAAGACCTGTCACAACGCCGACCTGATCTTCTTCTTCGGCTTGACCGAAGCGGAATTTCGGAACCCCGAGATAATCCTCAATATTCTTATTGGTGATGTTCACGGATTTCTTTTTGGTCTTCATGATTTCGGTCACGGCCTTACGTGCCAATTTTGCTAATTCGCGTTCAAGACTACGCACGCCCGCTTCACGGGTATAGGTCTGGATGATCGTGCGAATGGCTTCATCGGAGATTGAAAATTCCTTGTCGACCAGCGCATGATCTCTCATGGTTTTTGAAAGCAAATGGCGCTTAGCGATTTCCAGTTTTTCATCTTCTGTGTAGCCAGCAATACGAATGATCTCCATACGGTCCATCAAGGGGCCAGGAATATTCAGCGTATTGGCNGTTGTGATGAACATGACATTTGAAAGGTCATATTCNACTTCCAGATAGTGATCAGCAAAGGTGCTGTTTTGTTCNGGATCAAGCACTTCCAGCAAAGCTGACGAAGGATCGCCACGGAAATCCTGACCCATTTTGTCGATCTCATCGAGCANGAAGAGCGGGTTGGTCTTCTTGGCTTTTTTCATCGACTGAATGACTTTACCGGGCATTGAACCGATATAGGTACGGCGGTGGCCGCGGATTTCAGCTTCATCGCGAACGCCGCCCAAAGCCATGCGAACGAATTCGCGGCCGGTTGCGCGTGCNATTGATTTACCAAGGGAAGTTTTACCAACACCTGGAGGGCCAACCAANCAAAGGATCGGACCTTTGATTTTTTTAGCGCGTGACTGGACAGCGAGATATTCGATGATGCGCTCTTTGACTTTTTCCAGACCATAATGATCGGCGTCGAGCACTTCNTCGGCNGCATTCAAATCGGTTTTAACGGTTGAGCGTTTACCCCANGGAATACCGAGCAACCAATCGAGATAGTTGCGNACCACNGTGGCTTCAGCCGACATCGGGCTCATCTGCTTGAGTTTCTTAAACTCGTTATCGGCTTTTTCGCGCGCTTCTTTTGAAAGCTTGGTTTTTTTGATGCGCTCTTCCAGTTCACCCAACTCGTCGCGGCCATCTTCGCCTTCGCCNAGTTCTTTCTGGATCGCCTTCATTTGTTCGTTGAGATAATATTCGCGCTGGGTTTTTTCCATCTGCCGTTTAACACGGGAGCGGATGCGTTTTTCCACCTGCAGGACGGAGATTTCGCTCTCCATCATGCCAAGCACATGTTCAAGGCGTTCCTTGACGCTGAAAATNCCNAGAATTTCCTGTTTTTCNGAGATTTTAACGGCCAAATGTGAGGCGACTGTATCNGCCAATTTGGTGTAATCTTCAATCTGGGTGACAGCGGTCAGAACTTCCGGTGATACTTTTTTGTTGAGNTTCACATAGCCTTCNAATTCGGAAACNACGGAACGNGANAGNGCTTCCATCTCTATCGCATCGCCTTCNTCATCTTCGATNATTTCGGCATAGGCTTCGAAATAGTCATCACGCTCAGTGAATTGAGATACGCGTGCACGGGCAACGCCTTCGACCAGCACTTTGACAGTGCCATCGGGCAATTTCAGTAATTGCAACACGGATGCAATNGAGCCNATCTCATAGAGAGATTCTGGTGCNGGATCNTCGTCGCTGGGNTTTTTCTGNGTGAAGAGCAATATCTGGCGGTCGGTATTCATTACTTCTTCAAGCGCTGCNATTGATTTTTCACGGCCCACGAAAAGCGGAACAATCATATGCGGAAACACCACAATATCGCGTAGNGGCAATANTGGGAATGTCTCGCCAGAACTTAATTCTATCTTACCCGGACCAGTCGTCGTCATAATCAAAAATTCCTTATTGGGCTTATCAAAGTCAATCCAACAAACACTTGGAGAGACCCNTACGAATCTTTTATATACGCTGCATGCATGAAGGAATACCGCTTATTGCGATAAACCTTAGCATGGCTCTAATTTTATTGTGAATTAGGCAGCACGCGTTTAGGTTTATTTACCATAATTTGGGGTGGGTTGGGCGAAGCTTCAAGGGTNACGCGCAGATTTATATGGACTAGTGAGAGATGGCTTTGTCACACCTCACCCGGCAATATCGGATTGCTATTTATTTCCCTGAANTAACAAAACCACATCNCGCAGATCNAATANCAGAGAGACGATCATGGTGATGGTCAATAGGATAACCCAACNGCCATAAAGGCTCTTTGGCTGGAAACCGACGCTGCGGATTTCATGTTTTACCAGATGAATTAGAAGTGGCGGCCAGACAATTAGATGGACCAGCGCTATCCAGTGAATTGTGCCGGTAAGCCAAACAGCAATCAATGCCCCCAAAAAGGTGAACACAAAAAACGTTAGCAGGGCAAACCGTGCTGTTTTATGGATTGCAACGAAGAACAATGAGGCCGAGAACAGGGCTCCCATCCAGTTTACCCAGATAAAAACGCCCAAAGGCAGAGCCTGAAATTGAGTGATAATCGTATTGAGAAGATCCAGCATTTCANTCCCGCGCTTTTTTCAGCAAGCGCGGGAATCTAAAANNACTGATTTAAGCGCTTGCTTCTTTTTCTTCTGATTTNTCAGAGTAGATGTAGAGCGGACGGGCATCGCCATCCACTACNTCTTCNGAGATAACCACTTCCTGCACGCCTTCAAGGGCTGGCAGGTCGAACATAGTATCAAGCAAAATGCCTTCAAGGATGGATCGAAGGCCACGAGCACCTGTTTTGCGGGTGATTGCGCGACGCGCGATGGCACTCAATGCATCCTCATGGAATGAAAGTTCAACTTCTTCCATGGCAAACAGACGCTGATATTGCTTTACCAGCGCGTTTTTAGGTTCGGAAAGAATCTTCACCAATGCATCTTCGTCCAGATCTTCGAGTGTTGCCAAAACAGGCACACGACCGATGAATTCAGGGATCAGGCCAAATTTCTGCAAATCTTCAGGCTCGACCTTGCGGAGTAATTCGCCGGTTCTGCGATCTTCCGGATTATCCACATGCGCGCCAAAACCAATCGAGGTTTTGCGACCACGGTCTGAAATGATATTTTCAAGACCGGAGAATGCACCACCACATACAAACAACATGTTGGTTGTATCAACCTGCAGGAATTCCTGCTGCGGATGTTTGCGGCCACCTTGCGGAGGAACAGATGCAACCGTGCCTTCCATGATTTTCAGCAAAGCCTGCTGCACGCCCTCACCCGATACATCACGGGTGATGGACGGATTGTCGGATTTGCGAGAAATCTTATCGACTTCATCGATATAAACGATGCCGCGCTCGGCGCGCTCAACGTTATAATCAGCTGCTTGAAGCAGTTTCAAAATGATGTTTTCAACGTCTTCGCCCACGTAACCTGCTTCGGTCAGTGTGGTAGCGTCAGCCATTGTGAACGGCACATCAAGAATACGGGCCAAAGTCTGGGCGAGCAAAGTCTTGCCACAACCAGTTGGGCCGATCAGCATGATGTTTGATTTTGCCAATTCAACGTCTTGCTCTTTATCCTGAGAGGCATGGTTGAGGCGTTTATAGTGGTTATGAACCGCAACGGACAACACACGCTTGGCGTGGTTTTGACCAATGACGTAATCATCTAGAACGCTCATGATTTCTTGAGGCGTCGGGATACCCTCGCCGGATTTAACCATGGAGGATTTGTTTTCCTCACGGATAATATCCATGCAAAGTTCAACGCACTCATCACAGATGAAGACAGTTGGGCCAGCAATCAGCTTGCGTACTTCGTGTTGGCTTTTTCCGCAAAAAGAACAATAAAGCGTGTTCTTTGAATTGCCGCTGTCATCACCACCGGTATTTGAAATTTTACTCATCAAAAAATCCTGCATTTGAGATTGTCGGCCTTTTGATAGACCTCAATCTCGCATTAAATTTTCCATGCTTTCATATTCATATGAAAGCCTACTCGTATTGTCACCACCATTAGGTTAGGCCAATTAAGGCGCATTGGTGGCGATTAATTCATTTTCCACAATACACTAAGCAATCAGTGTATGTGCAAAAAACTGTATATTAGCTTAACGGACTAGCGGAAAATTGGCCAGAGACGCAAATGCGTGGCCAATCCCCTATTTTTCCGTGTATTTCAATATTTTAAGCGGCTTAACTTGCGTCAGCCTCTTCTTCGCGCTCGTCAAGCACTTTGTCGATGATACCAAATTCTTTGGACTCATCAGCTGTCATAAAGTGGTCACGATCGAGCGTGGTTTCAATGACATCATAATCCTGGCCGGTGTGTTTGACGTAAATTTCGTTCAAACGGCGTTTCATTTTCATAATATCTTCGGCGTGGCGCTGAATATCGGACGCCTGCCCCTGAAAACCACCTGATGGCTGATGTACCATGATGCGAGCATTTGGCAAGGCAAAGCGCATGTCTTTTGCACCGGCGCACAACAGAAGCGAGCCCATGGAAGCTGCTTGACCCATGCAAAGGGTGGAAACAGGAGGTTTGATGAACTGCATG
>JAESSK010000234.1 GCA_016764155.1 Rhizobiaceae bacterium | reverse complement strand
GTGGCCATGGTTAAACCAGTCTGTTTTGCTCCATCGCCGCTTTTACAAAGCTGGCAAACAAAGGATGCGGATCAAACGGCCGTGATTTCAATTCCGGATGATATTGCACGCCGATAAACCACGGATGCACATCGCGGGGATATTCGATTGTCTCCGGCAAGATACCATCCGGCGACATGCCTGAAAAAATCAAACCGGTCTTTTCGATCGCATCCTTATATTCGATATTCACCTCATAGCGATGACGATGGCGTTCTGAAATTTCGGTATTGCCATAAATTTCAGAAATCAGTGAGTCGGTTTTAAGCGTTGCAGGATAAGCACCAAGGCGCATGGTTCCGCCCATATTGCCCTGATCGGCACGTTTTTCCAGTTGATTGCCCTTGAGCCATTCGGTCATCAGGCCAACAACTGGTTCGCTCGTTTCACCAAATTCGGTGGAAGACGCTTTTTCATTGCCCCCAAGGGAGCGCGCAGCCTCAATCACCGCCATCTGCATCCCGAAGCAAATACCAAAATACGGAATCTTATGCACTCTCGCATAGCTAACCGCTTTAATCTTGCCCTCAGCTCCGCGTTCACCAAAACCGCCGGGAACCAATATCCCGTCCACATCATCCAGAAGTTGGCTAGGATCGTCCTTGTCGAAAATATCGGATTCAATCCATTTCAGATTCACCCGCGTATTATTGGCAATGCCGCCATGTTGCAGCGCTTCGATCAGCGATTTATAGGCATCCTTCAGCACAGTGTATTTGCCGACGATGGCAATGGTCACTTCGCCTTCGGGGTTGTGAATTTTCTCGGAAATTTCTTCCCACATCTTCATTTGTGGTTTTGGAGCCGGATCGATACCAAAGGCGTTCAAGACTTCCTGATCGAGACCTTCTTTATGATAGGTCATCGGCACATCATAGATGGATTTCGCATCCAGCGCCTGTATCACAGCCGTTTCACGCACATTGCAGAACAAAGATAGTTTGCGACGCTCTTCTTTCGGAATTTCGCGATCGGCACGAACAAGCAGAATATCAGGCTGAATGCCGATAGAGCGTAGTTCTTTGACCGAGTGCTGGGTCGGCTTGGTTTTCAATTCGCCCGCTGTCGGTATCCACGGCATCAACGTCAAATGCACATAAATACAACCGCCACGCGGTAAATCATTGCCTAATTGGCGGATGCTTTCAAAGAATGGCAAGGCTTCAATGTCGCCGACCGTGCCACCAATTTCAACCAGAACGAAATCATAGTCCTCATTACCATCAAGAACGAATTCTTTAATGGCGTTGGTCACATGGGGGATAACCTGCACAGTCGCGCCCAGATAGTCACCACGTCGTTCTTTGGCAATGATATTCTCATAGATGCGTCCGGTGGTGACATTATCCTGCCGATTGGCAGGACGCCCGGTGAACCGTTCATAGTGACCAAGATCGAGATCGGTTTCGGCCCCGTCATCGGTCACAAAACATTCGCCATGCTGATAGGGCGACATAGTGCCCGGATCAACGTTGAGATAGGGGTCGAGTTTTTTCAGCCGCACCTTATAGCCGCGCGCTTGAAGCAAAGCTCCAAGGGCTGCAGATGCAAGACCTTTTCCTAGGGATGAGACCACACCGCCTGTTATAAATACATATCGCGCCATGGGATTAAATCCTAACAGTAGACAATTGATTTGGAAACAAAAAAACACTTTATCCCACAAAAAATACGCCCCTGTTTCCAGAGGCGTATTAAATCGGGATAAGCCCGTTAATTCAAACTATATTATTATTGGCTGGTTGGAACCTGTGGCCCGTCGCTGGTAGTTGGCGCACCTTCAGGGCGAAGCTGATCCAAAATACCTGATCCACCACCACTTTCTTCGGTTGCTGCCGGAATACGGTCCAGCACATTACCAGATTCTGAATTGTATTTGGCCAGAACCCCGAGGCTCAGCGACGTTATAAAAAACGCTGCGGCCAAGAAGCCGGTTGTGCGGGTAAGTGCATTTGCTGCACCACGCGCTGACATAAAGCCACCGCCTCCGCCGCCTCCACCGCCGCCCATGCCCAGCGCGCCACCTTCAGAGCGCTGCAACAAGACGACTGCCACCAATGACACAACGACCATCAAATGGATTACAATGATTACAGTTTCCATTAATTTACCTGAATAGAGTAGGATAGCCTGTGCTATCAATAAAATGACTTTGCGCGGGTTTTACACTGAACTTGTTAGATTGAAAACCCCGCATCAANCGATAAATNGATGCTTTGAGNTCTTTTTCAAGCCAAACGCGGACCAATTCACGCCTCTAGCTCNCTTANAGCCATACATATTCCTAAAAGATCGTCCGCTTTCAAGCTTGCGCCGCCCACCAAAGCACCATCCACATTTGAAATAGCCATCAATTCCGCCGCATTCGATGGTTTTACCGAACCACCATATAATAAACGCACGGTTTCGCCTGCTTCGCCAAAAGAATCAGCCAACTGGCCGCGCATAAATTTATGAACCTCAGCCACATCTTCGACAGAAGGAACCATGCCTGTACCAATCGCCCAGACTGGTTCATAGGCAATGACAAGCAAATCCAGATTGATATTTTCCGGCAAACTGTTGCTCAATTGGTCTTCCAACACCTCAAGAGTTTCGCCTGATTTGCGCTGCTCTTCGGTTTCCCCAATACAAATGATGGTCATCAAATCATTGCGAAGCCCCGCCTCAGCTTTGGCTTTAACCATTTCATTGCTTTCGCCATGGTCGGCACGGCGCTCGGAATGCCCGACAATAACGGCCGTTGCCCCGCAATCAGCCACCATCATCGCGGAAATATCGCCTGTGTGGGCACCAACCGCATTCATATGACAATCCTGAGCCCCAATCTCCACATGGGTTCCCACAACGCCTAGGGCCGCCGTATAAAGCAATGTAGCGGGCACACAAACCAGCATATCGAGACGATTCCTCATCTCAACATNATATCCCTCCCCCATGGCCTGCAATTCTTCAAGGGAGTTGCGAAAACCGTTCATTTTCCAGTTTCCAGCGATCAGTGGTTTAATTCCAGGGGTCATTTATCGGCCTCATAGTTCCGCTAAGCGATCAAATTGATTTGATATTAGCTAGCAGAGTCGGNTAAAAATACCAATTGGCAGTTTTTCACGAGCTTTCGCGTTAAGCTCTATCAACAATTCTTATTGAGATTGGCGACTTTAATCGATATATCGCCAGTAACAATGTTTTTAAAAGTCGGNTCTCTTAATGTTACAAATGCTTCGTAGTTCAGTTGGTGGTTGGGTCGCTAAGACGTTTATCGGATTATTGGTACTCAGTTTTGCCGTTTGGGGTGTCTCTGGTGCCNTCGTCAATGGNGCTGCTGATTACGTCATTCAAGTTGGCGAAACCAAAGTNGGCCTGCTCGACTATCGATTGACCTATGATCAACGGTTAAANGCNCTNTCNCGCCAATTGGGCACTCGTCTNTCNCGCGAACAGGCACGCGCCTTTCAAATCGAACAANCNGTTATTTCCCAATTGACCTCCGGTGCGATTCTAGATGAAAGCGCCCGCAAGATGGGGCTTGGTCTATCTGAGGATGAACTTGCAAAGCTGATTGGCAATGATCCGGCCTTCCGTGATGCCGCTGGTACATTTTCCCGCAGTCAGCTAAACTTTGCCCTGCAACGCATCGGTATGCGCGAAGAAGATTATATCCGAAATCGCGGTGCTGTATCGATCAGAAGCCAGATTGTTGAAGGGACTGCCAACGGCGTTGAAGTACCCGAAATCTTCCTGAAAGCACTGGCGACCTTCCAGCAGGAAAAACGTCAATTTGATTATGTCATAGTCGATAAGAACGCCATTGGTGAAGTTCCAGTTGCAACAGAAAGCAACATCTCGGCCTATTACGCTGATAATAAAGATGATTATGTTGCGCCNGAATATCGCAAACTCAATATCCTGAAACTCGAAGCGNCCGATATCGCGGACGAAGATTCTGTTGATGATCAGGCGGTTAAGGACGAGTATGAAGCGACAAAAGCTTCCTTTGTTGATCCCGAACAACGTAAAATCCAGCAATTGGTACTGACTGATACGACCAAAGCNGAAGCNATNGTTGAGCGTTTGAAAGCCGGAGAATTGTTTGAAACAATCCTCAGCGAAGAAGGCAAAAGCGAAAGCGACGTTGAACTGGGCGTATTCATAAAAGCAGATTTGCCCGATGTGGCAATTGCCGATGCAGCCTTTNCACTNGAATTGAATACACCAAGCGGTGTGGTAACCGGCATTTTTGGCCCGGTGATTTTGCGGGTAACAGAAATTTCCGAAGAAAAAACCACGCCCTTTGCTGAGGTGAAAGACAAATTACGCAAGGAGTTGTCTCTCAAAAAGGCATCCGATGAATTGTTTGATATCCATGATCGCATCGAAGACGAACGCGCAGCAGGCGACAGCCTTGCAGATGCCGCCAAAACCCTCGGTCTGAAAATGCAATATGTTGAAATGATTGATCGCTCTGGCCGCCTGCCCGATGGCAGCGTTTATACAGAACTGCCAGCCTCAGCAAAAATGCTCGATGAAGCGTTTAAAATCGACGTAGGCGTTGAAGCCGATCCGATTTCGCTGAGTGTCAATGGTTTCGTCTGGTTTGAAGTTGCCAAGGTTACCATTGAACGCCAAAAGCCTTTGGAAGAAGTCCGTAACGCGGTCTCCACCGCATGGGTCACCAAAACCACAAGCGACAAGATTAAGGCCTTGGCAGACACTCTCAACGAAAGAGTTGCTGCTGGTGAAAAGATTGACGCAGTCGCCACCGCCCTTCTGCCGGACGCTGTAAAGGTTGAAGAAAGCGCTGAATTGCTACGCACTGATGAAAGCAATGATTTAAGCAGAGATGCCGTTCAGGCAGGCTTTGGTGTCGCATCAGGTAAATCCGTTGCCACCGCGTCAGGTGTCGATAAATATGTTGTTCTGGTGGTTAAAAACATCATCGACGCCAACACATCAAACGTCGATTTGAATATTATTAATCAAATAAATTCAAGTGCTTCCGATGATATCTTAACCCAAATGGTGAACATGTTGCAGCAAGATGAGGCCGTGAATATCAACTCGCAGGCAATTGAAACGGCCCTCAGCTTAAATTAACAGACCCAAATTCAGGGTGGGGAGTATTTGATGTCTGATTTGAAATCCACAATTGCTAAAGTGGCTGAAGGAAAGTCGCTAAGCAGAGCTGAAAGCAAATTTGCCTTCAATGTATTGATGTCCGGTGAGGCGACACCCTCGCAAATCGGTGGCCTGTTAATGGCTATGCGTGTGCGCGGCGAAACCGAGGATGAGTTCGCAGGCGCAATTGACGCCATGCGATCCAAAATGATCCGGGTTGACGCACCGATTGATGCCATGGATATCGACGGCACGGG
>JAESSK010000233.1 GCA_016764155.1 Rhizobiaceae bacterium | reverse complement strand
GAATGCTGCTCGCCAATGCCTCCCATGAATTACGCACGCCCTTGTCTCGTATTCGCCTTGGTTGTGAGATGTTGAAGGATGGGCCAAATCTCGCCAGAAGCGAAGCGATTGAACAAGATATTGCGGAACTCGATACTTTGATCGACGAAATTTTGCTCATGAGCCGTCTGGATTCCGGCAATCATGCGGATATGTCGGAAGGTGTCGATTTTGTAGCCTTGGTGGCAGAAGAATGCGCCCGTTATGACGATTGCAGTTTTTTCGGCAATGGTCCCGAAATTCGCGGCGATGCAAGATTGCTGCAAAGGATGATCAGGAACATGCTCGATAATGCCTATAAGCACGGCACGCCGCCGGTAAGCATCAGCCTTTCCTCAATGGAGGGAATGTTGAAGCTGACGGTGAGTGACGAAGGGAATGGCATAGCCGAGGACGCTCGCGAAAAAGTTTTCCAGCCATTCTACCGCGCATCAGACAAACAAAATATCAAAGGCTTCGGTCTGGGCCTGCCGCTCATTCGCCAGATTGCCGAAGCCCATGGCGGCACGGCGGAAATACTCGCCAAGGCGGAGCATCGCTCGGCCATTCAGGTGACCTTGCCAATTAGTTAGAACGATTGCGCAACAAAGCCCGGTGGATATCAGCAGCTTCAATGACGCCGCAAATACCCGTTTGATCTTGCACGTAGACGGGCATATTGCTTTCCAATTGCATCGCCATCACATCCCTTAACGATGTGGTGCGCTGGGTAGTCAACGCTGTTTTATCACCCTTACGCCGCTTGGAAATCGCCTGCATGGCATCTTCCGCGCGAAGTACTGCCAATGGGTTCATATGGGCAACGAAATCAGCCACATAATCATTGGCCGGATTGTTTAATATCTCCTGCGCAGTTCCCACCTGAATGATACGTCCACCTTCCATGATGGCGATACGGTTGCCAATTTTTATCGCTTCATCAAGATCATGGCTGACGAAGATAATGGTNCGCTTCAANCGGGTTTGCAGATCAATCANTTCATCTTGCAAACGNGAGCGAATGAGNGGNTCNAGGGCNGAATAGGGNTCATCCATNAACAAGAATNGGNGCGTCNGTCGCAAAGGCGCGNGCNAACCCCACNCGNTGCTGCATGNCGCCNGAAAGCTCCTGCACCTTTTTATCNCCCCAGTCGGTNAGNCCCACAAGNTCCAGNTGNTTGGCCGTTTGTGCTACTATTTCACTTTCCGGTANGCCNGCAAGTTCCANACCAAANCCNACATTTTCCGCAACCGTTCGCCATGGCAGCAGNCCAAATTGNTGGAACACCATGGAGACCCAGTTCAATCGCAATTGCCGNAATTCCTGTTTGCTGCATGTGGTTGGCGNGAGNGTTTCCCCTTCGCAACTNACTTCNACNGAGCCGCGAATGAGTGGGTTNAATCCNTTCACNGCNCGNAGCAGTGTGGATTTTCCTGAGCCNGAAAGCCCCATCAAAACCAGCGTTTCACCAACTTCCACATCGAGCGTGCAACCGGCCACACCCAATATCTGACCGGTCTCCTCTTGAATTTGTGTGCGGTCCTTGCCCGCATCAATCAGCGGTAGNGCAGATTTTGGATTGCTGCCAAAGACAATATCCACATCACGAAAACGAACTGCAATATCAGCCATCAGCCCGTCCCATCCTTGGCATCATTGCGCAGGAACCGGTCGAGGATAATGGCAATCAAGACAATCGCGATCCCCACTTCAAAACCCTTGGCAATGTTCACCGTGTTCAGAGCGCGGAGTGTTGGGACACCCAATCCATCAGCNCCAACAAGGGCNGCAATCACCACCATGGAAAGCGAAAGCATNATGGTTTGGGTAAGGCCTGCCATGATATTCGGCAGGGCATAGGGCAGTTCCACCTTCCAAAGCAGCTGGTTCGGCGTTGCGCCAAAGGCAAGGCCCGCTTCAATCAACGGGCGAGGGGTGGATTGAACGCCGAGTTCTGTTTGCCGAATAGAAGCTGGAATGGCGAAGATCACGGTGGCGATCAATCCNGGTACCATGCCGAGACCAAACAAAATGAGTGCCGGAATAAGATAAACAAAGGTCGGGACGGTNTGCATCAAATCGAGTATGGGGCGCGAGAACGCTGAAAATTTTGGGTTATGAGCCGCAAGCACGCCCAAAGGGACACCGGCAATCATACAAACCACGGTAGCTGATACCACTAGCGAGAGGGTTTCAGTTGTTTCTTCCCAATAGCCCTGATTGATAATCAGCAGCAAAGCGGCAGCAACAAACAAAGGGAAGGTAAAATTGCGCTTCACAAACCATGCAAGGAATGCCGTGAGCGCAACAATCAGTAGCGGGTGCGGGGTCTGCAAACACCATAGGAACGCCATGATCACGGCTTCCAGCCCATAGGCAATCGCGTCGAAGAAATAGCTNGCATTNTCCGTGAGCCAGTCCACGCCATTCTTCGCCCATTTGCCAATGGGAATNTTATTNTCNGTCAGAAATTCCATTTAGGCCTCCCCCCAAACGAACAAAAAGGGCCGAAATAATNCGGCCCTCTNATCCTGAAATTACATGCCCAATGCTTTTTTAANAGCACNCAGTCCGTCACCACCATCCATGGTAGTAACACCGGCNAGCCAGCCGGTAAGAACGGATGGATTGGCTTTCAACCATTTGACCGCTGCATCTTCCGGCTCTTCGCTGTCATTGAGAATGGAACCCATGATTTCATTCTCCATTGCGAGAGTGAATTTAAGGTTTTTCAATAGGTTACCGGTGTTTTTGCATTCATCGGTGTAACCAGCGCGAACATTTGTATAAATGGTTGCGCC
Source organism: Rhizobiaceae bacterium (assembly GCA_016764155.1). GTDB lineage: Bacteria > Pseudomonadota > Alphaproteobacteria > Rhizobiales > Rhizobiaceae. The sequence goes on along the minus strand of JAESSK010000233.1, from coordinate 2,249 downwards.
ACCAAGATTAGGGCCGAAATAATCGTCACCNCCAGTAAGGTAGGACATNTCGAAATTAGCATTCATCGGGTGTGGTTCCCAACCGAGGAATACCACGGGTTCCTTGCGCTTATCAGCACGGGCNACCTGTGACAGCATGCCTTGTTCAGAAGATTCTGCCACATCAAAGCCTTTCAGGCCAAAGGCATCCTTTTCGATCATATCGAGAATGATACGGTTGCCATCATTGCCAGGTTCAATGCCATAAATCTTGCCTTTCAGGGCATCCTTATGCTTGGCGATGTCGGCAAAGCTTTTAATGCCCAGATCAGCGGCGACCCTATTGACGGATAGCGTATATTTAGCGCCTTCAAGATTGACCCCGACCGTATCAACGGTGCCTTCCTCACGGTAAGGCTTGATGTCAGCCTCCATGGTGGGCATCCAGTTNCCNANNAATACGTCGATATCTTTGTTCTTTAGGGAAATATAAGTCACCGGAACGGACAATACTTTGATGTCCGTTTTATAGCCGAGAGACTTCAAAACGAAGGTCGTNACAGCTGTGGTNGCGGTGATATCTGTCCATCCCACATCGGAAAAGCGGACGGTTGAACATTCATCCGCTGCAAGNACCGGGCTTGCAAAAANNGTGGCNGCAACAATAGCCGCGCCTGCTAGTTTGATTTTCATACAATTCACTCCCTGAAATTGAATTTATCGGACAATGTCCTTCCCATATTTAAAGCTCACCATGTCAAACACTGTTTTGTCAAAGGAAAATATTTAGACGAAACTATCCTTCAGCAACTCCCGCAGCACATTCTTTTGAACTTTACCCATAGTGTTTCTAGGCAGTTCATCAATTACATGCAAAAGCTTTGGTTGTTTGAATCGTGAGATTTTAGGCTTTAACATTTCAANTANGTTTGCTGTGTCAAAACCGTCAGATTNTGACGCTACNATGACACCAATGACAGCTTCGCCGAAATCTGGATGGGGTACGCCGATCACTGCAGATTCTANNACACCNTCCATTTCGTCCAAAATNAGNTCAATTTCNTTGGGGTAGATNTTGTAGCCGCCNGAAATAATCAGGTCTTTGGTNCGNCCNACAATTGANATGTAATCATCCTCATCCATCACCCCGAGATCACCGGTGATGAAGAACCCGTCGGCACGAAATTCCTCGGCAGTCTTCTCGGGCATCTGCCAATAGCCGATGAAGACATTGGGACCTTTAACCTCGATCATGCCAATGTCACCTTTAGCAATTGGCTTGCCGGTATCGGGATCGGTAATTTTCACAGAAACCCCCGGCAATGGAAAGCCAACCGTACCAGCGCGACGTTCCTTATCATAAGGGTTCGAAGTGGTCATATTGGTCTCGGTCATGCCGTAACGTTCAAGCACGCGGTGACCGGTGCGTTCCTCAAACTGGATATGGGTCTCGGCCAATAAAGGCGCACTACCAGATACAAACAGCCGCATATGCGACACGAGTTCTCGTGTAAACCGCTCATCATTAAGTAGGCGGGTGTAAAAGGTTGGAACACCCATCATGGCGGTAGAGTTGGGAAGGTTCTCAATCATCACATCAGGATTAAACCCCGAAACAAAATTCATTGAGCAACCTGATAGCAGCACCACATTGATCGCAACAAACAATCCATGGGTATGAAAAATCGGAAGAGCATGAAGCAGCACATCGTCTTCGCTGAACTGCCAAAGATCAATCAGTGTCTCGGCATTGGAAAACAAATTCTCATGGGTCAGCATCGCACCTTTGGAGCGTCCGGTGGTGCCGGAGGTATAAAGGATGGCGGCCAAATCATCTTTGCTGCGGGGAATGTTTTCAAATTTAGTGGAGGCGGCAAGGGCTGCATCAGACAGGCTACCCGCGCTGGTGGCATCATCCGTCCAAACACCAAGTGTTTCTAGTAGCGCACCATTTTTTTCAGCAACCGGGTGTAATTCATCTTGTCGAGCCGGATCGCAAACAAAAAGATGTGGCCGCGCATTATCTAAAAAATAGTCAACTTCGCCGGCTGTATAGGCTGTGTTGAGCGGGAGAAATACCGCACCAGCACGAACGCAAGCCAGATATAACATCACGGCTTCAATCGATTTTGGCACCTGTACCGCAACTCGGTCGCCGGGCTTTACACCAAGGGCGACGATCGCATTTGCAAAGCGGGCCGATACATCCAATGCATCCTGATAGGAATATGTGCGGCCATCTTCCAGATTAGCCAAAAGCTTGTCGGGAA
>JAESSK010000232.1 GCA_016764155.1 Rhizobiaceae bacterium | reverse complement strand
GCAAACCGCTTCGAAGTGCTGGAGTGTCAGGCAGCATTGGATGCCAATTATCTCGGATCACAAGATACCCCGCCATTGATCGATGGCGGCCTAGATGTGCTGGCCCAGCATGTCTTAGGCAGTGCATGCGCCAAACCTTTTGACGAAGATGAACTCTATGCCGAGATCATCACTGCTGCACCCTATGCCAGCCTCTCACGCGAGAATTTTGAAAAGGCGCTCGATTTCGTCGCCACCGGCGGATACGCCCTTCGCACCTACGACCAATACGCCAAATTGCGCAAAACCGAGGACGGCACATGGCGCATCACCCATCCCCGTGTCGCCCAGCAATACCGATTGAACGCAGGCACCATTGTAGAATTTCCCAAGCTCGATGTACGCATGACCCGTCAGCGCTTTGGCAAAGGAAACAACGCTAGAACGCCCATGCGTGGCGGCATGATGTTAGGCCGTATTGAGGAAGGGTTCGTTGAAGCCCTTGCTCCCGGTGACACCTTCCGTTTCGCCGGAAAAGTTCTACGCTTCGAAGGCATTCGCGAGAGCATTTGCTACGTCTCGAATGCCGCAGACACCGATCCGAAAATCCCGTCCTATGCCGGTGGAAAATTTCCGCTCTCCACCTTTTTGGCAGAACAGGTCCGCGCCATGCTAGCCGATCCGGAAAGCTGGAAGCGCTTGCCAGAACAAGTGAGAGAATGGCTGGAAATCCAGAAAATCAAATCCATCCTACCCAAACAAGATGAATTGCTGGTCGAAACTTTCCCTCGCGCCGACAAATTCTACATGATGATCTATCCGTTCGAGGGACGCATGGCGCATCAAACACTTGGCATGTTGCTTACTCGAAGAATGGAGCGCGCCCACGCCCGCCCATTGGGGTTCATGGCGACCGATTACGCTTTGGGCATATGGGGTTTCCGCGATTTTGGACGCATGTTCAAATCCGGTGAATTATCACTGCCCGGCCTATTCGATGAAGACATGTTAGGCGACGATCTCGATGCATGGCTGGATGAATCCTTTCTGCTCAAACGCACCTTTCGCCAATGCGCCACCATTGCGGGGCTGATCGAACAACGCTTTCCCGGCAAAGAAAAATCGGGTCGTCAAATGACAGTTTCCTCTGATTTAATTTACGATGTGTTACGCGTCCACCAGCCCGATCATATCCTGTTACAGGCAACCAAAGAGGATGCAGCGCGCGGCCTCCTTGATGTGCACCGCCTTGGTGATTTATTATCACGTATCAAGACAGGAATCGTGCATAAGAGCCTTGAGCAAATTTCACCACTCGCGGTTCCCGTGATGATGGAAATCGGCAAGGAATCCATCGCCGGCGAAGCACAAGACGCTCTCCTTGCAGAAGCCGCAGAGGAATTATTGAGGTTTTAATGGCACCGCAAATTCTCGAACAAAGAGAACCAAATTGCGAACTGGAAATTGCAGGCGAAGCTTTCGTGTGCGACCCGTCCGGCTGNCTCTANTGGCCCNANCAAAANTGCATGATTGTTTCTGATCTTCATCTGGAAAAAGGNTCNTCNTTCGCCNCCAANGGCCGCNTGATACCGCCCTATGATACAGGCGCAACCCTCAACCGGCTGCAGCTTCGNCTCGATTATTGGCAACCAAAAACCNTCATNTCTNTNGGCGATAGCTTTCACGATAGAGACGCCTCATCNCGCATTCCNCAACAATATCACTCNCAATTGGCNGAGATGATGCANGNNCGNGACTGGATTTGGATACGCGGCAACCACGATCCACTAGCNCCNGATAATNTTGCNGGAATGGACGCAATCGAACTTACANTCGGCGNTATCACCTTCCGCCATGAACCCANTGCNGGCANNTCAATCGGNGAAATTGCCGGNCATCTTCACCCGGCAGCAAAAATNAACCGGCGCGGAAAATCGGTTCGCCGCCCCTGCTTTGTCGGCGATGGCACAAGATTNATCATGCCCTCGTTTGGAGCNTTNACCGGCGGTTTNAATATTCGGCATAAAGCNTTTGACGGCATGTTTTTNGAGCAAGATATGCACGCATGGGTATTGGGCCAAAACAGCGTTTTTCAAATCCATGCCCGGCAATTAGTGAGTTAGAGCGCAGCCGTTTTCACGGATACGCGAAGGCGGCGAAGAGCCGCCCGGCGCTAGCTGCGCCGCCCATACGGAGGNCCCAAGCAANGCTTGGAAACGCCCGTGAGAACAAATAACCAGATCGCTCTCGTTAAAACGANCACGATCTGGATTCAATAAACCGCAATAAATACAACTATATGGCAGGCGACGATCAACAGAACGAACCAAATTCGAATATTGGCGTACCACGATGGCATTTGAGACAAGGTGGATGAAAAGCTGTCCCAAGCACCTTGCGCACAAAATATCAGTAACAATACCAGAATTCCNAAAGGCCCGGANATAAACAGCGCCAGCCAACCGGCGACAGGAAGCAGCGTTGCCGCAGACATTCTGTTTGGAGAATCAGGCCCAGACGACACCGTAGCTCCCCAACGAACGCCCCCCATAAATGCCAACATGATGGCCGACCAGGTCTTGAACATTTCAACCACAGGCCCAAATACCGGNTTTTCTTTTCCAAGNAACACCAACGCCAATGCACAACCAATAAACGGTACAATCAAGAATAGNACCATTACGGTNGTNGGNGTGGATTTAACNTGGGTCGGTTCTGTGGATTTTGTCATCCCAGTTNANAGCCTTTCAANGTTAGTCCCTGCGAAAAAGCACATTGGCGATCCAGCCCGTTGCAATCGCCAGCAATACCGCCATTAAGCCGTATAGCAGTCCATTCTCATGGGCGAGTTCATAAATCCAGCGCTCAAATCCAACTTTCTCGACAGTAAATGAAGCGGTTTTTGTGTCAATGATTTCACCCTTCAACAACANGTGAGCGGTAACCCGGTGCACACCAATTGGAACATTTGCCGGAAGTTCAACGGCTGCACGAAAGAGGGTNTTGCCGATAAAAGANANCCCGCTATCCTGCTCNGTNAACAATTCNTCATTCGCGCGTATGCGGTTCAGCGCTGCAGAAAATTCCGGCGCTTTCAACATTAAAGTCTGGCGGTCCTGACCAATAAGATAGAAATCNAGATTGGCCACACCAAGCTTGTTTTTCTTCAAAACTTTCTCGTCCACACTATCATGAACCGGTTCCGCAGAAACCACCGTGTAAAAACCGGGAACCTCGCCATAAGTTCTCGAATGGCGATTGANCCAAATCCCCAGCACCCTTTGCTTGCGNCGCACAACCAAATCCCTCGCCGGGCCTTTGACAGTGACCACAACGCTGTATTCATATAGCGATGCNGCGGTTAGTTTCGGGTCNTCAATCGAACCAAATACAAAAATNCTGGTGCCTGAAAANCTGGAATTCACNGGCACGTTNTCGACAGAAACGCCAATTTGCAGTTCTTCGCCATAAGCGGATGAAAAGGCAATTAAACTCNCTAAAAATGCAACCATAAANGCCTGAATATGGAAGCNNCGATCAAACATCAGTGCCCGCTCCCGACATTTGAAAAGCTAAGCGAGAACAGATCATCNGGCGTTGCAACCAGATCATAGCCAAGGCGAAGACATACCGCCAACACCAACAACCCAAGCAATATACGCAACTGCTCACCGCGAAGTTTATGCCCGGCAGCCGCACCAAATTGCGCACCAATCACCCCGCCAACCATCAAAATAAACGCCAGCACCACATCTACGGTTTGGTTAGTCGCCGATTGAATAATGGTCGTATAAGCCGTGACAAAGATAATCTGAAACAGCGAAGTCCCGATCACCACATTGGTCGGCACATGGAGCAGATAAATCATCGCCGGCACCATAATAAAGCCGCCNCCAACACCCATGATNGACGCGAGCAAACCTACCANAACACCCAACACCAAAATCGGAATGGCGCTCACATAAAGTTTGGATTTACGAAACCGCACTTTGAACGGCAGACCATGTATCCAGTTATGCTGGCCGGGCTTGCGCCGGTCGCTTGGGGCGCCTTTTTTGACCCTACGCATGGCGCCGATGCTTTCAATGGTCATCAAACCACCGATCGATCCCAAAAACACCACATACAAAATGGAAATGATCAAATCCAGCTGACCAGCCGTCCGCAAAGCCGAGAAAATAAATACCCCACCCGTAGCGCCCGCTATACCGCCAACAAGCAGCATGACGCCCAGTTTTACGTCCACGGTCCCCTTGCGCAAATGCGCCAGCGCACCCGAAAATGACGACGCAACAATCTGGNTTGCTTCGGTCGCAACCGCAATTGCCGGTGGAATATTGTAAAATATCAGCAGGGGCGTCATCAAAAAGCCGCCACCAACCCCAAACATACCCGACAAAAAGCCCACAGCTGCCCCCATTCCAAATAGAATGAAAATACTGACGGACATTTCCGCAATGGGTAGATAGATGCTCACTAGCACCCTCGTCTAATCGGTTACGCATGAAGGATAGACTGANGCACATCGAAATGAATTCGGTGCCGAATACAGCCTATACCATGTAGCCGTTAATGCGCCACACATAGGACGTTGTCAATATAAGGAGGAACATCCTGTGAATATTTCAAATTCACCTTTAGTCGCAAGCATTTCACTTTATTCGGGATACATTCGNCCCCTTAAGCAGCACCGCTTCTNAGCTTGGCAATCAGCCCNNCGCTGATTTTGCCATCGACCGTCATTCCGNTCCGTTGCTGGAATGCCATAACAGCGTTGCGGGTCTTGGCCCCCATCATGCCATCGGCAGGTCCTGCATCAAATCCCAACTTCGACAAAAGCAGCTGCGTATCACGAATTGCATTGCGCTTGCTTTGTTTGCCGTTGGCCAGCGCGTTGCCCTTCCACTCGTTTGGAACCTCGACGAAGTTTGCACCGTCATTNATTGGCATTNTTTTCCAAAGTTCGATTTCCGCACGCCCATGTTGCAACTGATCCTTGGTCATCAAACCGGANACCGTGTCGCGTTTGGAAGAGGCATCTGAATCGCCAGCCTGTGATGCAACGCCAAACCATTTATAGGCAGTGACCAAATCTTTCTCCACGCCCAATCCCTTGGTGTAAAGAATTCCCAGATTAACCTGACTATCCTTGATGCCCAGCTCTGCTGCTTTTTCAAACCATCCGGCAGCGATGCTCAAATCTGCCTTGGCGCTGTTGGTCCCCATCGCAGAGACCACCGCGAGGTTATGCATGGCGAGCGCATTACCCTGTTTTGCAGCCAAGCGATACCACACCATTGCCTGATCGATATCGCGGGCCATGCCATGGCCTTTTTCATAAAAATTACCAAGCCGATATTGAGCCGGGCCATGACCGCGTTCTGCTGCCAGCCTGTACCATTTGGCAGCTTCCGTCAGATCGCGTTCAATTCCATTTCCATCCGTATAAATTCGGCCAACTTCAAACAGTGCAGAAAGATTGCCTCGAGCCGCAGCCTGCCGCAATAAAATGTTGCCAACATTAGACGCTGGCATNGGCGCTTTAGTGATTTCTGTTCCGGCTTTGGNTGCNATCTCCANNGGNTTNTTGGCTGNGAATANTGAACTGTCCACCANACTGTTTCCAACGGCAAATCCNTTGGTGGAGTGGTTATCGTTCATCGTTTCGNTGCCCATCGGCATCTTCATAATTGTNGGCGTACTAATACTAGTATCACNCTCAACACTTCTGCTGATTGACCCGACGGTTTCAAGATCNATACCGGTGATCGGCATTTGTTGCTGNATGCTGGTGGTAGGCAAAATCGCGGATTGCTCNGCCGGTTCGCCAAAGCCCGCTAACTTNTCNATGCTNTCGCCATTCAAAANTGCCGTCGCNATTGGCACAGCCATCGCTGCAATCAACACTGCTGCCGCAGTCATNAGAACCACTTTTTTGCGCTTGGCAAAAAATTCACTAAGAGAAAACGATGACTTGGGTTTTATTTTTTCTTCAGCCTCAGCNGCATTGGCTTCAAGTGCNGCAGCTTGCGCNGCNCGNCGCGCCGCGGCAATGAAATCAGTCCCGGTAACATCTTCCGACTCTGGTTGTTCTTTCTTGCGTTTNTTGGCCTGNTGCACGAGAGCCGCCAAATCTGGTCCACCCGAACCAGGCTCCATCGGCGTATCATCGACCTCGGGAAGGTCTTTTATATCGAGCGATGGTGGCACAATATCTGGTCCCGCAGACGCATCCGGATACCCTTGCGAGCGTACAGGTTCTGCGCGATAATTTGGCTCATCATTTGAAACAGCAACAACGTCTTCACCAATTTGCGTTTCGCCTTTTGCTCCAATCCCTTTTGCCTCAACCATAGGCGCTCTTGCCTGTTTGTTTGGCTGTGGATCCGGCGCATCCACTACAGCAGATGCAGCTTGTGACTTTGCTTCGAGTTGGGCTGCCAATACCTGCCTTGCAGCGGGAGAATTTTTTCCACCGGTTGCAACCATTCCTTCAATATCACCAAGTCGACTGATAATTGTATTCAAGCTATCGCGAACGGAATCAAAAACCTGCCGGTTATTGGTGTCTTGAGACAGGGTCGCGTTCTGCAACTTGCGAATATCGTCTGCAATATTTTTATAGATTTCCGCATCAATGACNGGTCCACNCGCNTGNTCACNGCCAATATTTGCTCTGTTAAATGTCTCGTTAACCGCTTGAATCGCCGCACTATTTGCAGCTTCACCTGCCACCTTGCTGGCAACTTCAATAGCAATATCCCGACTGACAGCAACCTGTTGTTCTATCGTATCCAGCCGTTCATCAAGATGGGAAAAATCAATCGTCCCGCTACCGCCAGACCCCATATGGGACGCGATGTCACTCAGTTGTTTTTCCAAGGCAATCAGATTTTTTTCGTCACCCGCACCTGATCCGCCAGCCTGAAGGTCGTCCATCCGCGACACAAGTAGATCAAGCTTTTTGATGATACTGTCATCATTGCGAACAAAGGCAGCCTGCTCGCCTTTTTTGCCCGTAGGCATAACGGTCAGACCGTCGATTTTATCGGATAAAACATCAATATGGCCGGTTAACGAGTGCAGCACATGCAGCGTTTCATCATTGCCGCTTGGCTTCTGGCTTGCATCTTTCGCCACAAAAGTTTCGACGGTTTTTGCTAGGGTAGCAACNCGGGCTTCAACCCGTTCAAGCGCTTCCTGATTGGAGCTCTCNTTCACATTGACGCTAAGCGCCACCATTCCGTGAGTTATGTCATCAAGNCGCTTTTCNANCGAGCTGATATCGNTTCCAGACGCGCTCCCGCCAGAATTTGAAAGGCCAGACAGTGTTNTGGCAATATTTTGCAACTGGGCCCGCATACCGGAAACATTCTCGGCAGGAGAATGTTCTGCCAAGGCATGAAGTCTGCTGACGATATCTGCATGGCTGCCATCAATTGCTTGTGTCAGTTCACCGATTTGATTTTGATCACTCGTCATCATTTCAAGGCGTTGACCGAGTGCAGCAAAATTGCTTTCCATATCGTTTTGCAACGGCGTTANGTCCACCTGAGGCNCGCCCAAGGATCNGGACCGGTTCAACTGATCNAGCTGCGAATGAATTGCCTGAAGCGAAGAAGAAAATTGCCCAAATTGTGCGGGTTGTTCACCCTGAAGAGTTTGCAATTGACGCATGCCCTCGGCAATCAGNTTGATGCTGCCNTAAATTTCATTGCCAACGGGACTGTTTGCAGTAGCGCTGCTNAGGGTCGCNATTTCACGACGAAGAGCGGCAAACTCCTGNTGCATGTCAGGCATGGAATTGCTTTGAATACCCGGNTGCATTTGCGCNGGTGTACTCTGGTTTTGGCTAAGTTCATTTAGTTTACCAGCCAAACGCTCAAGGCTGAGNTTGATAGCAGAGACATCCCCACCTTCCGAACCAGCTGGATAGCTCGGTTGCGCGTATTGCATTGACGGAGCTGATTGAGGTTGCTGAGCNTATGGCGGTTGAGCNGCCANTTGAGGCTGATGTGGATACGGCGTCGCTTGCGGATAAGGNGCAGCCTGTTGCTCTTGATAAGGTTGCTCGTAGGTGGCTGATCGATATTGGGGAGCATTTCCCACANTTCTGCCAACATCAGCCGCNTTTTGCGCCTGTTGTGCCATNAGATCATCAAGTTGCGAACGCATTCTTCCCATATCGGTATCCAGATATCTTGGTTCTTGGTCGAAAAATTATAAAAGCCTCGAGAGAATCACTGCTCTTCTCCATCCCACTCTTCACGGCACAGGGTAAACAACAGGTTAATTGAATGCTAAAAACTCATTAATAGCTAAATGAGTGCAAGATTCGCGTTGATTTCGGATCAATTTGCGTAAAAAAATCGTTTCCACAAAAATTGGCAAACTATCAATTTCCCAACTAATAAACTGTAATTACAATGAAATTCGAAATTCAATCTATGAAAATTGGAATCTGCCCTTGTTTTTTGTCATTCGGAACCTTTGAAATCTTTGACAACAGTAATATTGTTAGTTATCTAACCATTGGGGGCTGGCAGAAATAAAATTTTGTGATTCTCCATGTACAGAATGAAAATGTTGCTTTGAACATCCTAAGATTGTGGACACTCTGGGATACTCATTCAAAGCAACGTCGTAGAGCTGTTTTTAAATGCAGGAAGATTACGAATGGCAGGCAGGGAACCAACCATTTCGCATCTTGATCGTTTGATCGCGCGCGATGGCACAGATCACATTATTGATTCCGAAGATGATGTTTTCAAAATCGGAGATTTGGCGAAAGAGTTTAACGTTACTTTACGTACTCTTCGCTTCTATGAAGACCGCGGGCTGATGACGCCCGATCGGGTTGGTTCAACGCGTCTATATTCCTTAAATGACCGCAATCGGCTAAGATTGATTCTGCTTGCAAAGCGCGTTGGTTTTTCCCTCATCGAAATCCATGAGTTAATGGAGATCTATGATTTAGGAGACCAGAATAACTGGCACTTGCAACTGGTTCTGGATAAATTCAAAGGTCAGATGTCCGTTCTAAGCGATCAGAAAATCGAGTTGGATAAATCAATGGAAGAGCTGGGCGAAATCGTCACTTCCCTTGAAGGCATGCTTTAAATCACAAGCTCGTAAATACGTTGACGGACTATCCGCATGGGCCATGACAACCAAGCCCATCAATCTCAATAGCTATAAAACCTATTGCAGGCCGGATAGAACCAAAGCTCAAAGTGTTTCGTGCGTCCGCCCTGGGAAAATTAGTCTGGGTTTAATGTGTCTGATTATTCACAAAAAATAGCCTCTCGCAAATAACCAGCAAATAAAATTCAAACTAATCCGCCACCCACCAAAAACCATACCCTCCCCGCCCTTGAATTTCCCCACATAAAACCCATCTAACTTTCAATTGACGTTTACGGAAACGTAATAGTTTGCTATTAGTCGTTTAATGACCCCGATTAGTGATTATCTGCGCCTTGCAGAACGCACCATTCGGAGTTCATAATGGCCTTATTCATATACATATGATCGATTGGGAGATTGAGATGCCTAGCTACCGCGCACCCATTGAAGAAACCATGTTTGTACTGAAAGATGTCTTGAACATCGAGCGTTACAACAATCTACCGGGATTTGAGGATGCCACCCTTGATCTGATCGAAGCAGTCCTCACCGAAGGCGCAAAGCTTTGCGAGGAAGTGCTCCAGCCAATCAATCACTCAGGCGATCAGGAAGGTTGCACACGCCATGAAGATGGTTCTGTAACCACGCCCAAAGGTTTCAAAGAAGCCTATGCCGCCCACAGCGCCGGAGAGTGGAATGGCCTCGCCGCCGACCCCGAATATGGCGGCCAGGGGTTGCCCTATGTGCTGCACACAGCAGTGGGCGAATATTTCTCAGCCTCCAATCAGGCATTTTCCATGTATGCGGGCCTGACACAGGGCGCAATGGCAGCCATTCAGGTGCACGGAACCGACGCACAAAAACAAAATTATCTACCTAAAATGATCACCGGTCAGTGGACAGGCGCCATGAACCTAACGGAGTCCCATTGTGGCACCGATCTTGGCTTGTTGCGCTCCAAAGCAACCCCAAATTCTGATGGTTCTTATAAAATCACCGGCCAAAAGATTTTTATCTCCGCTGGCGAGCATGATCTTGCAGAAAACATCATCCATCTCGTTCTTGCCCGCATCGAAGGCGAGCCGGAAGGCATAAAGGGCGTATCACTTTTCATCGTACCAAAATTCCTCGTCAAGGAAGACGGCACTTTGGGCGAACGTAATCCCGTCACCTGTGGCGCGATTGAAAAAAAGATGGGCATCCACGCCAATTCAACCTGCGTGCTCAACTATGATGAAGCCGAAGGCTATCTCATCGGCGAAAAGAACAAGGGCATGCGCGCCATGTTCGTGATGATGAATGAAGCCCGTCTCGGCGTTGGCCTCCAGGGATTGGCAATTTCAGAAGTAGCCTATCAAAACGCCGTTGAATATGCCCGCGACCGCATACAGGGCCGCGCCCTCACCGGCCCGGCTAATCCGGATAAAAAGGCTGACCCAATTATCGTTCATCCTGATGTGCGCCGCATGTTGATGAACATCAAAGCATCCAACGAAGCTGGCCGTGCATTCCTGCTTTGGGCAGCCCTTAAAGGCGATATCTCCCACCGCTCAAGTGATGAAGATGAGCGCCAGCAGGCCGATGACCTCATGGGGCTACTGACCCCAATCGTAAAAGGCGTTTTGACCGATAGAGGTTTTGATAACACGGTCGCCGCCCAACAGGTTTACGGCGGTCACGGTTACATTCAGGAATGGGGCATGGACCAATTCGTTCGTGATGCCCGCATCGCACAAATTTATGAAGGTGCCAACGGTGTTCANGCGCTNGATCTGGTCGGCCGTAAATTGNCAAAAGATGGTGGCCGCGCCATGCGCCTCTTTATGGAAGAAGTCTCANGCNTCACCAAAAAGCANAAAGAAAACGAGNCNATGCAGCCTTTTACAAACCCATTGTTTGATGCGGTCAAAGACCTCAACGCCGCCACCATGTGGTTGATGAAAAACGGNTTGGAGAACCCNAATAATGCAGGTGCCGCCTCCACCGACTACATGCATTTGATGGGCTTGGTTACCCTCGGCTATATGTGGGCAATGATGGCCGAAAAATCACTCGAAGCCCTTGATGGCGACACCAATGGACGAGATGAATTTTACCAGACCAAACTGGTCACCGGTAAATATTTCATGGAACGCATCATGCCTGAAACCAAGACCCATCTTGCCCGCATCGAAAGCGGTTGCGAAAGCATGATGGCATTGGATGAAACAGCATTTTAGGGGGTTAGTTAGTGAGCAGTCCAGCCGAAATTCTGGGGTTACCCAAGCCGTCGTGGAAGAGCGAAGACGTCACCATGTTGGAAGACATGGCCGACCGTTTCTTCGATGCTGAAATTTCCCCCCACTATGACACCTACGAAAAGAATGAAATCGTTGATCGTTCAGCATGGGAAAAAGCCGGAAAAAATGGCCTCCTATGCGCCGCAATGCCGGAAGAATATGGCGGCGCTGGCGGCAGCTACGCTCACGAAGCAGCGATCATCGAAAGCCTCGGCCATGCCGGTCTCGATGGTTTCGGCATCGCGCTACATTCAGCCATCGTCGCGCCCTACATTTTGAACCACGGCACAGAAGAACAAAAACAAAGATGGCTCCCGCGCCTCGCCACCGGTGAATTGATCGGCGCAATTGCAATGTCAGAACCGGGTGCCGGTTCCGATCTTCAGGGCATCAAAACCACCGCCGTTCAGGATGGCAATCAGTACCGCATCAACGGTTCAAAAACCTTCATCACCAATGGCCAAAATGCAAACTTGATCATTCTGGTAGTCAAAACCGATCCAAGCAAAGGCGCCAAGGGCACGTCCCTCATCGTCATTGAAACCGAAGACCTCGATGGTTTCAAGCGCGGCCGCAACCTCGATAAAATCGGGTTGAAAGCCAATGATACTTCCGAATTATTCTTCGATGAAATGAAAGTGCCGCTAACCAACCTCCTCGGCAAGGAAGAAGGTCTCGGCTTCTTCCAGCTAATGAACGAACTGCCTCAGGAGCGACTGCTAATCGCCAATCAGGCCATCGCCTCAATCGAACGCGCATTGGCGCTAACAATTGAATATGTCAAAGAGCGCAAGGCATTTGGCAAAGCTGTGATTGATTTCCAAAACACCCAGTTCAAACTGGCCGAAATGAAATCCGAAGCCACCATGGCCCGGGTATTTGTCGACCATTGTGTCGCTGAACATCTGGAAGGTCGCCTTGACCAGACCACGGCTTCCATGGCCAAATTGCTGCTCACCGACCTACAATGCAAAGTGATCGATGAATGCCTGCAATTGCACGGCGGATATGGTTATATGAATGAATACCCCATCGCCAGAATGTTCCGTGACGCCCGCGTCCAGCGCATCTATGGTGGCACCAACGAAATCATGAAACTGCTGATCGCACGCAGTCTTTAGGAAACAAAACATATGAGTGACTACACCCTTCAATGTTTTCTCGAATCCGGCAATTCTTATAAACCCGCTTTGATGCTGGAACTATGCGGCGCGGACTGGCAGGCCGAATGGATAGATTTCTTCAACGGTAAACACAAAACTTCCGATTTCCGTGACAATAACAATTTCGGTGATGTGCCCGTTCTAATTGACCACACGGACAATGATTTGACCATTAGTCAATCCGGCGTAATGCTCTATCACTTGGCCGAAAAATTTGGAAAATTCGGCCCTGAGAACAAGGCTGAAGAACGCGACATCATGCGTTGGATCCTTTGGGATAATCACAAGCTCACTGGCTATATTTCCATCTGGCGTTTCTTGAAAAAATTCCTGAATAAAGGCGGTGATCCGGAAACCGAATTCATGAAGGGTCGGGCAATCGCTGCCATCAAA
>JAESSK010000231.1 GCA_016764155.1 Rhizobiaceae bacterium | reverse complement strand
GGCAATTATCCGGTGTCACGTTCGCTCTACTTCTATGTGAAAAAAGCACACCTCGGCAAAACTGACGGCATTCAGGGATATCTGAATGAATTCGCCAGTGAAGCTGCATGGGGCGAAGAAGGCTATTTGGCAGACAAAGGTCTGATNCCGATGTCAGTTTCCGANCGCAAAGAATGGGCTTCCAAAGTGAAGAACCAACAAAACCTGTCCATGTAATCTGTGCAGGCGTTGGATCGGGCGGGCAAGACCGCGCCTGCCCGATCCACGTTTATTCCTAAAGCTGAAAGATAATTATATGTCCAAGGATGCCGCACCGCTCGCTCTGATCATTGAAGACGAGCCGGCCCAAATGGCCCTTATGAGCTACAATTTGAAACAGAACGGGTATCAGCTGGCTGAAGCCGTTAATGGCGAAGAGGGCTTGTTGCTGGCAGAAGAACTGCTTCCCGATATCATTGTTCTNGATTGGATGTTGCCGGAAATATCAGGCATCGAGATTTGCCGACAATTAAAGAAGCGAAGCCAAACAAAAGAAATTCCAATTATCATGTTGACCGCGCGCGGCGAAGAGGCCGACCGCATTCGCGGGCTGGATACCGGAGCGGATGATTATATGACCAAACCTTATTCCATCAACGAATTAATCGCCCGGACCCGTTCAATCCTGCGGCGGACGCGTCCTTCAAGCGTTGGTGAAATCATGTCTTATGCCGGGCTGGTTCTCGATAGCGATCAGCACCGGGTTACCCGCAATGGCGAACCNATAAAATTGGGCCCGACAGAATTCAGNTTGCTTTCGGCGTTGATCGAAAANCCAACCCGTGTCTGGAGCAGGGATTTGCTGCTCGACCGTGTCTGGGGTCGCGAATTTGAAGTGGATACCAGAACNGTTGACGTNCATATCGGCCGCCTGCGCAAAATTTTGCACCAAAAAGGACAACCCGATCCAATCAGAACGGTACGTGGNTTTGGGTATTCGCTGGATGTCGAAAGCTAGGGNTGGTCAATATCCCTAGGCNGTATGAGTATCCTAGTATTAGTTTTAGAAGTAACTATCCAACTAGCTTTCTAAGGAACCCTTAGAAANNTTTCCGCTTAAATAAGTTTCNAAATGTTTTGAAACACTTTAGCTTGTCTTTACACCAACCATAAAAGAAGCTACAAATTCTAACTGGTATGGTAGTAAAACAGTTGTCGGGACGTTTTGGGGAGAAGGCGCACTATGATCAGTGCCGTAGGGAGCATAGAGCCAGCACTGCTGGCAGCGCGGGGAATTGATAAATCCTTCGGCGAAGTTCAGGTGTTATATTCCATCGATTTTGATATTCGTGAGGGCGAGGTACACTCCGTTGTCGGAGAAAATGGTGCTGGCAAATCCACCTTGATGAAAATTCTTTCCGGTCTCGAACAACCAACCGGCGGCACGCTGAGCATGGATGGTGCGCCAGTGGTTTTGCCACCCAACGGACAGGCCGTCGATCTGGGCATTGTGGTCATCCACCAAGAGCTCAATCTGGCTGAACATTTGAACGTGACGCAGAGCATTTTCCTTGGCCGTGAATTGACCAGATANGGTTTTTTNCAACGCGCAAAAATGCGCTCCGAGACCAGAAAAATTCTTGATCTGCTGCACGTAAANCTAAATCCCGATGCGCTGATCAGTTCGCTCTCNGTGGCGGATAAACAAATGGTAGAGATCGCCAAGGCAATCAGCCGGGACGCACGTGTTCTAATCATGGACGAGCCAACCGCGGTGTTAAGTTCAATTGAATCCGACATTTTATTTGCACAGGTTAAGAGGCTGAGCGCCAAGGGCGTCGGCATCGTTTTCATTTCCCATAAGCTGGACGAGGTAAAAAGGCTCTCTGACCGCATAACCATTTTGCGCGATGGGATCTTGATTGACACGCTGCCNGCTTCAGAATTATCCACCGACGATATGGCGCGATTAATGGTCGGGCGGGAGTTNAGCAATCTCTATCCCGAAAAGCCNANNNTTGCTGCCAATGCAGAAANCATCTTATCGGTGATGGGGCTTGAAGCTNANGGCATCTCTGANATTTCATTTAAGCTTCGCAAAGGAGAAGTGTTGGGTTTTGCCGGTCTNATCGGTTCCGGGCGAACAGCNATNTTGGAATCCGTNGTNGGGTTAATGGAACATCAGGCTGANCAAATTGTACTCGATGGCAAGCTGGTTGATTTTAAATCGGTGGGCGAGGCTAAGGACGCCGGCATCGTCTATATGACCAAAGACCGTAAAGGCAAGGGATTGTTGCTCGAAAAAGGGCTGCGGGAAAACCTCACTCTGTTCACATTGGAAAAGCATGTGAAGGGCGGCTTCCTTCAACATGGTAGTGAGAAAAAAGCGCTGGCAAGGGCCATAAAGCGTTTTGACGTTCGCGTACGTGATCCCCGAATTAATGTGGGGCAGCTATCCGGTGGCAATCAGCAAAAACTATTGCTTGGCAANATCATGGAAGTTGANCCGCATGTTTTTATCATCGATGAACCCACGCGCGGCATCGATGTGGGCACCAAACAACAAATNTATCATCTAATCGCTGAACTGGCGGAGGCTGGGGTTTCCGTGATCGTAATTTCCTCGGAAATGCAGGAACTGATCGGCCTTTGCCACCGTGTCATCGTCATGCGCGACGGGCATATGGCGGGCACGCTTGAAGGCGAACATATCAACGAACATGAAATTGTGCGGTACGCAGCCGGACTAAAGGGGGGTAAGGCTAATGAACGAAAAAGTGCTTGAAGGTCCAGCTGAGACAACGAGTTGGCGTACGCATTTAAACATCAAAACAATGGGCCCGGCCATTGCCCTGTTAGCACTCTGCATTTTGGGTTANTCGCTCAATGAAGCATTTGTTAGCAGCGGTAATATCAACAATTTATTGACCCGTTCCGCCTTCATCGGTGTGATCGCGATTGGCGCAACCTTTGTGATTACCGCCGGTGGTATCGATNTGTCAGTAGGTTCCATGGCGGCGGTTATTTCCGGCGTGATGATCATCGTNATGAACAANGCCGTNGAAGTAATGGGCACCGGCATCCCAACCATCCTGCTTGGGTGCGGTGTCAGTATCATCCTGGGGATTGGCGCAGGGTTCTTCAACGGGGCGATGATTACCAAAGGCAAGATCGAGGCTTTCATCGTCACCCTCGGAACCATGGTGATCTATCGTTCTCTGGTGACCTATTTTGCCAATGGCGGCACGATCTCGCTTAATTATACGGTTGGTGCCAATTACGAGCCGGTTTATTACGGCAAGTTTTTCGGCCTGCCTCTGCCCATCTGGGTATTCGCAGGCGTTGCGATTGCCGGTTGGATATTATTGAACCGCACAGCCTTTGGCCGATTTTGCAGCGCGGTCGGTTCCAACGAATCCGTGGCGCGGTATTCCGCGATCAACGTGGATCGTGTCCGCACAGGGACTTATATCATCCAGGGGTTTTGTGTTTCACTTGCCACCATCATCTACGTGCCACGGCTTGGTTCCGCTTCTTCTTCAACGGGCGTGTTGTGGGAACTGGAAGCCATCGCCGCGGTGATCATCGGCGGCACCATGTTGCGCGGTGGTTACGGACGCATTGGCGGCACGGTGATCGGCGCGCTGATCCTGACCACCATCGGCAACATACTCAATCTGACCGATGTCATTTCAAATTACCTCAATGGCGCGGTGCAAGGAATTATCATCATCGCCGCCGTATGGATGCAGCGCGGCGTATCATTCAAGCGAGGGCTTAAAAAGAATTAAAACACGTTTGGCTACGTGTTTTTCCAAAGGCAAATTGCAGGGCCAAGATTAAACATGAAATATCCCTGCGAAATCGCACGGCTCGCATAAAGCGCGTCAAACATCAAACCGTAATGGAGGAATATCGTTATGAAAATTTCTACCCTTCTGGGCGCAATGGCTGTTGGGGGCGCAATGCTTCTATCTGGTGCTGCAATGGCTCAGGAAAAAATTAAAATTGGCGTGTCCATCCCAACCCCGACCCACGCTTGGGCATCGGGCATGAACTGGCATGCTGAACAGGCCGAAAAACGCATTGAAGCTACATACCCAAACATCGATATCATTCTCATCAACTCGCCCAGCCCTGCAGATCAGGCAAGTGCGCTGGAAGATCTGGTATCCGTGCATAAAATCGATGCATTGGTGATCTTGCCTTTTGAATCAGAGCCTTTGACCGTGCCTGTGCGCAACGTCAAAAAATCTGGTGCATTCATCACCGTTGTTGATCGTGGTTTGAGCCAGCCTGGTATCGAAGACATCTATGTTGCCGGTGATAACCCGATGCTTGGCCGTGTGTCTGGCGAATATTTCAAAACCCGTCTGGGTAAAGGCGATAACATCGTGATCCTTCGGGGTATTCCAACCACAATCGATACCGAACGCTATGATGCTTTCCTTGCTGAAATTGAAGGCTCCGGCATTAATGTGCTTGATCAAAAACACGCCAACTGGAACCGTGATGATGGCTTTGAAGTGATGCAGGATTTCTTGTCCCGCTTCCCCGATATCGATGGTGTCTGGGCGCAGGATGATGATATCGCAATCGGTGTTGTCAAAGCGCTGAAGGCTGCTGGCCGCGATAAAAATATCTTTGTTGTTGGCGGTGCCGGCATGAAAGAAACCATCAAGTCCATCATGGACGGCGAAACATTGATCCCGATCGATGTGCTTTACGCCCCTGCAATGATTGCAACTGCAATGGACGTTACCGTTGCACGTTTCGTATCAAATGGTCCTGTGGCTGGTCGTTACATTCTTAGTTCAACAGTTATCACCAAAGAAAACGCTGCGAGCTTCTATTTCCCAGATTCACCGTTTTGATCTGAGAAGTTAGCTATTGGCTAAATGAATTGGGGCACGTTCGCGTGCCCCTTTTTCGTTTTCGAGGGCGCAGCCTGTATTATGACTGCAATTCCGGCAGTTCCGGATCACCAAACATCGCCAATTGCAGGCTGCGCGCAATACGCTCGGCACGATCCATAAAATAGGGGATGGCCTCTTTAGTAGGAGCTGTGTCCTCAAGCGTCTTTTCAAACAGCGCAAGCCAGAGTTCGAAATGTCGTGGCTCCACGTCCTTAATGAGCTTCACATGTGCTGGAACCGGACGACCTGAATAACGCGATGAATGAAGCGCCACCGAAGACCAAAAGTCTTTCATCTTAGGCATATGCACATCCCAATTGGGCACATTGTCAAGAAAGATAGGTCCAAGCGTCTCATCGTCTCTGATGCGCTCATAGAATGTATCAACAAGACGGGAGATATATTCATCATCAATGCCCATGCGGGCCGCGTTTTCTTGAATTTCTGCACGTCTCTCGGACGTGGTGCGATAACGGGATTCGGCCATTAGTTTCTTCCATGGTTGGATTGAACCAGATAATCACAGGTTCAAGCGCACGATCCTCCCTTTAAGATGAATTTAATATGCACCTTTAAAATTCGAATTCAATATAAACATGATTTATTAAATCAGGTATATTGCCGCAGGTCATATGAAGACGAATAATTGATAGACCTGAAAACATTCATCCATTAGTTTGCGCTGAAATGCTCTAAGAAGGGGCCAGTGGCATTGAATTAATGGCAAACACCATAAATACCGCACCAAATAACCAGATATGCCCACGTAACGTG
>JAESSK010000230.1 GCA_016764155.1 Rhizobiaceae bacterium | reverse complement strand
ACTGACCACCAACGATTTGGTGCTGCGCCCGCCTCACTCCGAGGATGCNCANNNTTCNNCGNNNGCTGGCCAATNATATCAATATTGCTAAAAATTTGGCCACCATGCCATTTCCATATTTCGACGCTGACGCCCATGATTTCCTGAAAAAAGTCACAGGCAGCGCCAATACGGGCTACACTTTTGCCATCACGAATGCCGAAACCGGCGAAATGATGGGTATTTGCGGCCTACACGAAGCCAATGCCCGTTATGAATTGCCATATATCGGCTATTGGCTTGGCGAGACCTATTGGGGCAATGGCTATGCGACACAGGCTGCACGGGCTTTGGTGGATCTGTTCTTTAAGACAGGCACACAGGACGCCATGATGATTTCCTGCATCAGAGATAATGCCGCTTCAAGGCGCGTTATCGAAAAATGTGGCGGCGTCTACTGGAAGCCAAGCGAAGAATTCGCCTCTACTTTGGGGCAAAACCATTTAATGGANAATTTCCGCATCACCCGCGAAACATGGATGGGTGCGGTAGCTGCGTAAGAACTATTTAAGTTAAGGGCGTTTGTTATGAAGTTTCTCGATCAGACCAAGGTTTACATTCGCTCCGGCGATGGCGGGGCTGGTTGTGTCTCCTTCCGGCGTGAAAAATACGTGGCCCTTGGCGGCCCCGATGGCGGCAATGGCGGCAAAGGCGGCGATGTCTGGGTGGAAGTAGTTTCGGGCCTCAACACCCTNATTGACTATCGCTACCAACAGCACTTCAAAGCCGGAACCGGCATTCACGGCATGGGCCGCAATCGCAACGGCGCCAAGGGTGATGATGTCACCCTGCTAGTGCCTGAAGGCACCCAGATTTATGAAGAAGACAATGAAACGCTGATTGCTGATTTGACGACAATGGGCACGCGCTTTTTGCTGGCCAAAGGCGGCAATGGCGGCTTTGGTAATACGGCCTTTAAATCCTCTACCAATCAAGCCCCAGCCCACGCAAATCCTGGTCTTGAAGGCATTGAAAACGATGTCTGGCTGCGATTGAAACTGATCGCCGACGTAGGATTGCTTGGCCTGCCAAACGCAGGAAAATCAACCTTTTTAGCCAGTGTCAGCGCNGCAAAACCAAAAATCGCCGATTATCCTTTCACCACATTGCACCCAAATCTGGGTGTTGCAGCAATCGATAGCAAGGAATTCGTCGTNGCNGACATTCCNGGNNTNATTGAAGGCGCNCACGAAGGTGTCGGCATTGGCGATCGTTTCCTCGGTCACGTAGAGCGCACCCGNGTNCTNTTNCATCTNGTTTCGGCTGTNGAAGAAGACCTCACCAAAACCTATAAAACCATTCGCCACGAGGTAAAATCCTACGGTCATGGNCTGGCGGAAAAACCTGANCTTGTNGCTCTTACAAAAGTCGACACCCTCTCCGCGGACGAGCGCNAGGAAATGGCTGCTGAACNGGAGAAAGTCTCNGGCCAAAAACCGATCATGCTATCTTCCATTACCCGGGAAGGCGTTGANGAAACTTTGCGCGCCATGATGAGCNAAATTGAANCCGCCCGCGCCGCTGATGGCGACAAAGACGATACGGCATGGTCCCCGGACAATATATGAGCCGGCTCCAAAAATTTAAACGCATCGTCGTAAAAATCGGNTCCTCCCTGCTNGTTGATCGNGAAACAGGTTTAAAAGAGGCGTGGCTGCATTCCGTCGCCAGCGACATTGCAAAATTACGCGAAGCAGGTTGCGAAGTGCTGGTGGTTTCTTCAGGCGCCATCGCTCTTGGACGCACCGTTCTNGGGCTAGCGGCAACNTCNATNAAGCTNGAAGAAAGTCAGGCCGCNGCCGCNGCAGGCCANATCGCCCTTGCCCGTGTTTATTCAGAAGCCTTGGGCAAACACGATCTAAAAGCTGGACAAATCCTGCTAACCCTCGGCGACACCGAAGAACGAAGACGCTATCTAAACGCCCGCGCCACCATCAATACATTGTTGCGACTGGGCGCTGTCCCAATCATCAATGAAAACGACAGCGTTGCCACCGGCGAAATTCGCTATGGCGATAATGACCGGCTTGCCGCCCGTGTTGCAACCATGGTCAGNGCTGATTTACTGGTNCTTTTATCCGATATTGACGGGCTTTATAGTGCCCCGCCAACNGCCGATAATTCGGCNCGTTTCATCGCTGAAGTAGATGTAATNACACCGGAAATTGAAGCCATGGCAGGCGATGCCGGAACCGAACTTTCGCGCGGTGGCATGGTCACCAAAATCGAAGCNGGAAAGATCGCAACTCTGGCCGGAACCGCCATGGTCATCAGCTCCGGCAAAGAACTGAACCCGTTGCAGGCTCTCGGCAATGGCGCTAAGTGCACATGGTTCAAGCCATCTTCAACACCGGTGAATGCGCGCAAAAAATGGATTGCCGGACAGATGGAATTTTGCGGAAAAATTACCGTTGATGAAGGTGCCAGCGGCGCTCTTTTATCCGGCAAAAGTCTGCTGCCAGCTGGNGTNCNCTCGATAGAGGGTGATTTCCACCGTGGCGACATCGTTGAAATTCTAAATCACGATGGAAGCGTGCTTGGACGTGGACAAATTGCCTATGACGCCCCGGACGCCAAACAGATTTTAGGCCGCAAAAGTGGTGAAATCGCAGAAATTCTGGGCTATGCTGGCCGGGCCGCTATGATCCATCGCGACGATATGATCCTGAACAGGGGNAAATAGCATGCTCGACAACACAAATATTACTGAGATCATGTCAAAAATTGGTGCCCGTGCAAAAGCGGCGTCCATCGTGCTCGCNAACACCCCGTCCGAGAAAAAACACACAGCCTTGATAGCCATGGCTGATGCCCTTTGGAAAAGTCGCCAGATCATNTTGGATGCCAATGCAATCGATATGAAAGCTGGCAAAGAAAAGAAACTTTCCGNCTCNTTNCTTGATCGNCTNGAACTGGATGAAGAGCGCATTCANGGCATGGTCGATGGCATGCGCGCCATCGCCGAATTGAACGATCCAGTCGGTGAAATCATTGCCGAATGGGACCGCCCGAACGGCCTCCATATTGAACGCGTTCGCACGCCTCTTGGCGTCATCGGCGTAATTTTCGAAAGCCGCCCGAACGTAACAGCCGATGCCGGAGCCCTATGCTTTAAATCAGGCAATGCGGTTATTCTGCGTGGTGGTTCTGATGGATTTAATTCTTCTAATGCCATCCACGCTTGTCTGGTCGAGGGTCTTGAAAAAACAGGTCTTCCAACGGCAGCGATCCAAATGGTGCCAACCACAGATCGTGCGGCTGTTGGCGAAATGCTTCGCGGCTTGGACGGCAATATCGATGTGATCGTACCACGCGGNGGCAANGGCCTCGTTGGCCGTGTGCANGAAGAAGCNCGCGTNCCAGTCTTTGCCCATCTCGAAGGNCTCTGCCACATCTACGTAGATAAAAGCGCCGATCTGGATATGGCCGTCTCCATTGTGGTGAATTCTAAATTGCGCCGCACCGGCATTTGTGGGGCTGCAGAAACCCTGCTGGTAGACCGCAATAGCGATCAATTGGTGCCAATTTTAACTGCTCTTACTGAGGCCGGATGCACCCTTCACGTCACCAATGAAGTGCAGGGCATGTTTGCCGATAGCGAGCTGGCAACAGAGGAAGACTGGTCAAAAGAGTATCTCGACAGCATCATTTCGGTGAAGTTGGTTGACGGTATTGGTGAAGCAATCGAACATATCAACCAATGGTCTTCTAACCATACCGATGCAATCGTTTCAGAAGATGATGAAGCCACAACACGCTTTTTCAACGAAATTGACAGCGCCATTTTATTACACAATGCCTCAACCCAATTTGCCGATGGCGGTGAATTTGGCATGGGCGCAGAAATCGGCATCGCCACCGGAAAAATGCATGCACGCGGCCCTGTTGGCGTTGAACAACTCACCAGTTTCAAATACCGCGTCCGCGGCCAAGGCCAGATACGACCGTGAACGATGCAGCTTACAAACAGGCATTGAGAATCCCCCATGCGGAAGATGGTATGACCATCGGTCTGCTGGGCGGCTCATTCAATCCAGCCCATGAGGGACATGTGCATATTTCAGAGCTGGTACTACAGCGCCTGCAATTGCATAAAGTATGGTGGCTTGTTTCACCGGGGAATCCTTTGAAAAATAACGACGATTTACCAGACCTTAAAAAACGATTGTCTTCTTGCAAAGAGTTGGTGAACAACCCGAAAATCGAAATCACCGGTTTTGAAGCCAAATATCATACCCGCTATACGGCTGATACGCTGGCCTTGCTGAAGCGCATCCGGCCAAGAGTAAATTTCGTCTGGATCATGGGCGCCGATAATTTGGCCCAGTTCCACCAATGGCAGGATTGGAAAAAAATCGCGGCAATGATGCCGATGGTGGTGATCGATCGTCCCGGTTCAACCCTTTCTTTCCGCTCAGCCAGAGCAGCACAAACCTTATCTCGTTACCGAAAAGACCCAGACGCAATCTCCAATCTAGCCTTTGAAAAACCACCTGCATGGACCTTCATTCACGGTCCGAGATCATCTTTATCGTCAACGGCCATTCGGGCCAAAACATTAAATTGAAACACTTTCAGAACCCCAACAATGTGCCTGCTCAAGAAATTCTTGAAAATGACACACAAACCGGGTTATTCTACCATTTAGGACATTAGAAAATGCAAGCCACACAAACAGCACCCAAGAGGGACACACTGACCACAGCGACACCAAAGCAGAGCAAGAAGAAAGCATCTGCAAAAGCATCAAAATCTGCCGAAAAAGTGGTAGATGACGCTCTCAAAGCAATATTAGCCAATTTGGAAGATTCCAAAGCCGAAGATATTGTTACCATCGACATCAGAGATAAGACGGCGATTGCCGACTATATGGTCGTGGCCTCTGGCCGCTCGAAACGCCATGTGGCCGCAACCTCGGATACGCTCGTGCGCCATATGAAATCACTAGGCACCAGCGCCCGCATCGAAGGCATGCAAAACGCTGACTGGGTTTTATCCGATTTTGGCGACATCATCGTTCATATTTTCCGCCCCGAAGTTCGTGAATTCTACAGCCTCGAAAAAATGTGGCAGATGACTGACATTCCAGATACGCACAAATAANGCAGATTTCTATTCTGGCCATAGGCCGGATGAAATCCGGCCCGGACCTGTCGCTGCTTGAGCGCTATATGGACCGTGCCAATAAATCTGGAAAATCACTCCATTTAAGCGGCCCCGATTTNCGCGAATTCAGCGAGAGCAGGGCCGCAACCAGTGATTTGCGCAAAACAGATGAAGCAGGCCAGCTTCTTTCAGTAGCAACCGCAGATACCTATCTGATTGCTCTGGACGAAAATGGTCGCGATGTTTCCAGCGTACAATTTGCTGAGACCATCCGTCATTTACGCGATGATGGCACAAGGCATCTGGCAATCGCCATTGGCGGCCCCGATGGCCACGGCAAAGAGCTATTACAAAAAGCCAATAAAACCATCCGCTTCGGTGCCATGACATGGCCTCATCAACTGGTGCGCATTTTGCTCGCGGAGCANATCTATCGCGCCACNACGATACTATCTGGCCACCCCTATCACCGCGCTTAAAANCGTTGNGCGTTTTAACGCAAACGCGCAGGTNCGAATGCGTCATGTCNAAGACATGCAACAAGAATGCCCGATNNNCCGTGAGCGAATAANTGCCACAATCNCATGCTTTTAAGCGGTCATATTAAATCCTGTTATAGATAACAGCTATACCCTCTAAGTGATTCGCCAGATATTGGACCTCCGATTTGTCGGCCGTAAATCTGCTAAAAGAAATTTTTCAAATAACCGCCCGCAAGCGGCGTTTTTTGATGCCTGTTTTTCTGATATTGTGCGTTTCTACAGCCCTTGGTCAAACACTGGAAACAAAGCANCAGGAAAATGCCGATAGGTTGGATGAGATACGCCAGCAAATCAGCCTGAGNGAACATCGNAAAGCAGAGCTTGCAGTCGAGATNTCCTCGACAGAGCGCGACNGAGCCGATTTAAACCGCGAACTGATCGATGCTTCATCCAAATCCAGAAAACTGGAAGTTCGCATAGATCGAACAGGTATTAGGCTGCAAAAGCTTGAGGAGCAGAACAAGAATTTACGTCTCTCCCTTCGCGATCGTCGCGGGCTGTTATCCGAAGTCCTTGCAGCCCTGCAAAGAATGGGNCGAAAACCNCCTCCTGCCCTGNTGGTTCGGCCAGAAGACGCACTTTCTTCCGTTCGCTCCGCAATTTTACTTGGCGCGGTTGTCCCCGAAATTCGTGCTGAAACAAATATTTTAATTTCCGANCTTAAAGAGCTCGCCAGAATCGCCAATGAGATCAATTCCCAGCGCCAAACCCTTCATGCCGACCTAAACCGTCAGGCTGAGGAAGAAGAACGCCTCACTTTATTGTTAGCGGAAAAACAAAAACGCACGAAATCTGCCCGCACAGACCTCGCTAAAGAGAGCGCAAAAGTNGCTCAACTGGCAGCCAATGCNACCTCGCTGAACAANTTGATTGAAGAACTGGAAACTGAAATCTCTAGCGCCAGGAAAGCCGCCGAACTTGCCCGTCAGGCAGAAGATAAANTGCACCGGGAAGAGNNAAATCGCATCGCCAGTGCACGACAAGACATTGAAAAGCCTGATTTTTCCGATACCAATCGGATAGAACCCGCAATGAAATTTACTTCCGCCAAGGGCCTGCTTCCAAAGCCCGTTAGCGGAGTTGAAATGGTGCCTTTTGGCAAAGAGGATAGCTTTGGCATTGTCTCAAACGGCCTATCGATTGCCACCAGAATAAACGCCCGGATTGTCTCTCCAGCCGATGGTTGGGTGATTTATTCCGGCCCCTTCAGATCTTACGGTCAGCTCTTGATCCTGAACGCCGGCAGCGGCTATCATATTGTATTAGCGGGAATGAAGAATACATATGTAGGACTGGGTCAGTTTGTCTTAGCTGGTGAACCCATCGGAATTATGGGTGCACAACGCGTTGCCAGCGCAGATGCAACAATTCCGGGGTCGACGCGACCAATTTTATATGTAGAATTCCGTAAAGACAAAAAATCAATCGATCCGACNCCNTGGTGGGCGGATGNNAGCACGAAAAGAGCTTTTGATGATTCGTAAATTNGCACTAATTCTCGNAGGCGGCNTCANGGGAGCANTNATTGTATTGTNTTCCATTCCNNACCTNCAANNCACNCGAANCAGCACANGCNGCGGGTGCCGANACNTATCGNCANTTGAGTATNTTTGGNGATATTTTCGAACGGGTCCGNTCCCAATATGTNACNGAGACNNAAGGAAGANNANCTCATCGAAAANGCNATNAATGGCATGCTGCGCTCGCTTGACCCCCATTCAAGCTATCTCAACGCCAAGGCGTTTACCGATATGCGAGTGCAAACCAAAGGTGAGTTTGGCGGCCTCGGCATTGAAGTCACCATGGAAAACGAGCTGGTCAAAGTGGTCACTCCGATTGATGATACGCCAGCTGCTCGCGCTGGTGTGCTGGCCGGCGATCTGATTTCTAAAATTGATGGCGAAAATATTCGCGGCATCGGCCTTCAAGCCGCCGTTGAAAAAATGCGCGGTCCGGTGAATACTCCCATCGTTGTGACTGTCATTCGTGAAGGTGCCGATGGTCCCATCGATATCACCATCATTCGTGCCATCATCAAGGTACGTGCTGTGCGTTACCGGGTGGAAGATGATGACATCGGCTATATCCGCGTTACCAGTTT
>JAESSK010000229.1 GCA_016764155.1 Rhizobiaceae bacterium | reverse complement strand
TGTCGGATCGAGAACCATCCAGCAAATTTCAGCAGGCGCATAATTTCCACATGTATGAAAATGAAGAAATCTTGGACTGGTGAAAACCGTATTGGACCAACGGTCAGGATCATCCGCGGCACTGGCGGCATATGAGATGCCAGGATGAATGCCCGCATGCCATGAGTGAACAACATCACGATCAATTCCAAATTGTTCGGCCACCATTTCGTAATGGTGTTCAATTTTTTCAATCTGATCAGCTTCCCCTGAATAGCCTGAAATTCGGCCATTTTTCACTTCTGCCAATGTTGTATTTTCAAGGGCGATGCTGGCAGGCAGATAAGATTTTGATCCCGTTGGCGTCAAAAAATGCGCTAATGCAACCTGACCGGAAAATTCCGTTGCCTCCAATGGTAATGGCACGCCTAAAGGAAAACGAAGTACCGATACATCGCTCTTTTCCTCGCGCACTTTCTCGCTGGACGAACCGCTAAAACGCGTGCCAAGCGGGCAGGTAATTTCGATATTCTGCGCTGCAAGCATAATGTCATCAATGGCGTTTTTAAGTGCGGTAAATGCGATATAGGACGTGCTGCCATATGCAGAAGCCAGTGCCTCAATTGTGCGGGCATAGACCATGACGCTGCGTTTACCCGGTGGTAATTCACTGAAGCGGTCCTGATCGCCAATTCTAGCAAAGTAGATCGTACAATCATGGGCAGCAATTGCTGCATCGACCGCAGGATCAACATCGTTTCCGGGTTCTCCGACTGCAAGGAATGTGGCTGTCACTCCTATTGCAGTAGCGGCTTCTGCAACAGCTTTTGGCGCGGCNGCATCGTACCAACCAAGGCTNGGNTCTTCGCAAATNANCAACAGNCTNTCNTGTGCTTCAAGCTTGGCGCAATTGATCAGCAAATTATGTACGCCATTATCTATATCNACATAATGGAGCATTAACGTCGCTCCGCTTGCACNGTTAGAAANACAAATTCAGGCGTTATNACTTCCACGAAACCATGGCTGAGTTCAGCATCCAGGCTCAAGCTGTCGCCAGCTTTCANTGTNACCTCATGTTTGCCATATCGATACACTGCNTCNCCCTCNACNGCATAAACAAACACAACCCCATGCCCGACATATCTCGGCGGCTTTCCGCTTTGGCGAACCAGCGTCACCATCCGAGCTTCAAATTGCAAATCACGCCGTGGGTGAAATGCGAGGTTGATAAATTCGTGGCTGTGTTCATCGATCATACGCATCGATTTCAGCCCCTCCCCCTGTTTCACATGGGTGAAATCAGCATGGTTTGAAGCTGTTTCGCGAAACAGGCTTATCAACGGCACCTCAAGTGCCGAGCTTAATGCGTTGAGCGTTGAAATTGATGGGGAAACCTGACCGCTTTCAATTCGGCTGATCATCGCTGCAGACACACCGGAATTGGTCGCCAATTGCCTTGCGGTGATGCCTTGGCCTTTTCGCAATCCACTCAAAGTTGAACCAATTGCGAGGTCAATCATACTGGTAGGTTGTTGTTCCGTATCCATCTTGATCCATTCCATTTCGCCAAAAGAGACTTATTCCTTACGATAGGAAAAAGCNTTGTTAAACCGCCACTCNAGGTATTCNCCGCAGGTGATAGGAGGTTCCGTTGTTTTAAANTCAGGNCCNAACACATCACGGGCNTCAATCATCGTATCGGGATCAGGATCNAANGCNAGAACCAGAGANAGCCGTTCACGGCCNGAACTATTCACCACCCGNTGCGGTGTTGATTTATAAGCCCCTTGCGTCCAGCGAGCCAAAAGATCNGCCACATTAACAATCAAAGTTCCTTCAATCGGCGGGGCTTCAATCCANTCGCCATTAATGTCTTCAACCTGCAATCCACCCACATTATCCTGACACAAAACAGTCAGCACACCGAAATCCGTATGGGGCCCGACACCAAACTGGTTTTCNCCCATATCNTCAGANTGTTGAGGGTAATAAACGTANGANGCACGGCTGAGAGGCTTACTGCTGGTNTGCAGAAAGAAATTNTCATCAAGTTCCAACCCCAANGCGAANCCGCGCATCAAATGATGGGCAACNTCATGNNCCTGNTGGAAATAATCCATTGCTTTATCTTGCATGGATGGCAAAAANTNNGGCCATTGATTTGGNCCNCGCAAGGAATGATCCTGCGGCGTTTCNCCAGCCTGATNCTGATANCCCCANATGAAACTCTCNTTGAGATCNGCNTTGGCATCATTTTGCATTTTAGCACCGCCCTGCCCGAGCCATCCCCGATGGCGGGCAGATACTGTTACCGAAGCTTTGTCATCTGGTGAGCTGTGAAAGAATTCATAGGCTGAACTGCGGGCAGCACTAATAGTCTCTTCCGAAATGCCATGGCCCTTGATATAGATAAATCCCAGCCCTTTGCTGGCAGCATGGAGTTCTGCAGCCACGCCCTTCGGGTCACTGCCATCTCGCAACGGCGTAATATCAATCACCGGAATGATATCAGCATCAACTTTTTTTGCCTGCGCATAAGCCATGGTCGTTATTCCTCACAATTTAAGATAATTGCATTATATGCAAATAATTGCTTTTAGAGCAACTTATTTTGTTTCTGCATAATACCCAACCACATCCCCTTGCGTTGTCACCCCAAGCCCGTTCAGGCACCGATTAGCATAGTTGAAATAGCCAATGATTTGATTAGCTTCGAGGATTTCACCATCATCGAGCCCTGCAGATCTTAGATTATCAACATCACCCTTGTTCATCTTCCCGGGTGAAAGCGTCAATTTTTCCGCATATTGCAGCAGTGCCAATTCTCTACCCTCAAACTCAGTTTCAGGTTTGTGTGCCTGCAATGCCGCTTCAATTTTATCGGCCCGTTCATCATCACCGATCAAGTGGCGAGCATTGGCCCAGTGATTGGCCAGCGAATACGCACAATCATTTAGGATCGACACATAAGAACTAATGGTTTCCTGCAACCATTCAGGCAGCGTATTGGCAGGATCATGCAATGCCGAGCGATAGAGAACCACATGACCGCGCATGGTTTCCGGCCGCAGCGAATGAACACGCATAACGTTATCCACGGTCCCGTGAGGTGTGCGTGCCAGCTTTAAAACTTCCAGCAATTTGTCATCGGCATCTTCGCCCGACACCATTTTAATCCATGCGGGCATGGCATTCTCCATTATTTGGCTCCACTATTTGGCTCCATTAATTGGTTTCGTTGGCTCGCATGCGATTTTCAATTCGTCTCACAAAATAGGAAACGACAAGAATAAGAGCCAGATATTCGAGCAACAATATTGTGTAGATTTCCAATGGCCGATATTCGGTTACCACCAGTTCATTGGCTTTGCGGGTGAGTTCCTGCATGCCAATGACCGAAACCAGAGACGACATTTTCAACATGTAAACCAGTTGATTACCGAGCGCAGGCAATACCCGCCTGATGGCCTGTGGTAGAATAACAAAGCGCATCGTATCCACGTAATTTAGCGACACCGTATGGGAGGCTTCATATTGCCCCTTATCGATCGATTGTATCCCGGCACGGAAAATCTCTGCTTCAAACGCACTGTCTGACAAAGCCAATGCGATAACACCTGCCCAAAACACGCTGATTGTCAGGCCGGTCACTTGCGGCAGGCCGTAATAAACCCACAAAATCAACACGAGAATTGGAACAGCGCGAACC
>JAESSK010000228.1 GCA_016764155.1 Rhizobiaceae bacterium | reverse complement strand
CGCTTGGGTGTGAACACCTTTGGTCGCAAACAAATCCTTGATGCCAAGCGGCAGGCCTTCCAGCGCACCACCCTTGCCTTTGGCAAGGCGTTCATCAGATTTCTTGGCTTGAGCCAATGCCTGTTCACCAGTCGTGACGATATATGCGTTCAATTCATCATTGGCCGAAGCAATGGCATCGAGATACGATTGGGTCAATTCAACTGAGGTGATTTCCTTGGCTGTAAGCTTTTCGCGAGCCTCGGCAAGGGTGAGAGAAGTAAGTTCGGTCATGGACATATTTTTCTAAAATTGATGGCTTATTTCCAAATTTGATAACGTTGAAAAGATGTGACTATTCAATGACTTTCGGCACCATGAAGAAATTATCTTCACTGGCTGGCGCATTGGCCACAATATCATCGGCCTTCCCGCCGTCATTGACCACATCGGTTCTTTGACGCGCGCTGATATCAACCACTGAGGTCATAGGTTGCACGTTTTCCACATCAACTTCATTGAGCTGTTCAACAAAGCCTAAAATTGCGTTCAAATCGTCCTGCAATTGTGCGGCACGCGCATCATCAACGGCAATATGCGCAAGCTTTGCCACGCGTTTGACGGTATCAATATCTACTGACATCAAAAAATTCCAAATGAGTTTTGAAGGTTGTTGGTAATGCTATAGCGAGATGGGACAAAAGGTTCAATAAGGAACTCAAAATTCGCGAGAATCTCCCGGTTCCATAACGATAACCTTGTCCTTATCGCTTTCCATCGCACCAAGAAATTTATCGGCAGTCTGATCAACCATCGGAAAGGTCGCATAATGGCAGGGGAAAACCGTTTCAAACTTGAAGAAACGCCGACAAGCCAGCGCCGCAACGGCCCCGCCCATGGTGAAACGATCGCCAATCGGCACCATGGCAATCTGGGGCGCGTGAAGCTCCTGTATCAGCGCCATGTCGCCAAAGATATCCGTATCGCCCATGTGGTAGATGCTCTTTTCGCCATCAATGTGCAGCACAATACCGTTGGAATGGCCCAGATCGTGCGAAACACCGTCTTCATCCAGCATAGCAGAAGAATGCTGCGCCTGAACAAAGGTGACGGAGAACCCGTCCTGCATCAAAGTTCCGCCCGTATTGCCCGGATCGAGGTTCTTGATGCCCTTGGCACCCAGCCATGCGCATATATCGGCATTGGCTACAATCTTCGCACCGGTTTTCTCGGCAATTTCAGTTGTATCGCCCAAATGATCGCCATGGCCATGGGTGAGAACCACATGGGTCGTGCCAGCAATCACTGCATCCTTATCTTGTCCTTCGAAAGAAGGATTGCCGCTAAGAAACGGGTCGATCAGAATTTTCTTATCGCCAAATTCAAGACCAAAGGCCGAATGGCCAAACCATGTGATTTTCATAATGTTACTCCGAATTCGTTTAGTTAGAGGGACTACCCCTCCTGCACATCGGAATCAACAAAATCAACATAACGCCTGTCCGATGGGAATCTATAAGAACCAAATCTCAGAATAAGCACGCAGATGGATAAAACAAGAATAGCACCAGTGACAATCAACAAATCATTTCCCGGATGCCCATGTTCCCCGTTCACCAGCCCAATCAACAAACGTGTCAGCGCAGTGATCGCCACATATATCAGGAAACGTACAGGCATGCGGTTGGTCTTGAAATAAATGCCAACCATCGCCCCAAGCTCAAGATAGATGAACAGCAACAACACGTCTTCAACATCCACATGACCTTTAGTGATCATGTCGAGAAAAGCNAGAATTCCGGCCCACACAATGGTCGCGCCAATGGCGAAAAGCGCCAGCAGGTGGAACCCCTCAACCATGAGGCCACCAATTTCATCNATAGATTTTTTAAAGCGACCTAATGCCCGTACAGTAGTTGCCATGTCACATCTCCAAACATGCAATCATAAAGGAAACTAGATTATTTAGAAGAAATAGATAATAGGTGTGACAGTTTGAAACAAAGAGCTTAATTTTTACCAGATATGACCAACATCATCGATATCACCGAAATGCCTGCACTTCATAAGATGGGTCAGCGCCTGTTTGGTCTTGATCTNGGCTCNAAAACCATCGGCATTGCTTTGTCAGATGGCAGGCTAAGAATTGCCAGCACCTACAAAACTCTTAGGCGAACAAAATTCAAACAGGACGCCGAAGCTTTGCTGGCTCTTGTGGAGAAAGAAGGGGTGATTGGGTTTGTCATCGGCCTGCCACTCAATATGGATGGTTCTGAGGGGCCAAGGGTACAGGCAACCCGCGCATTCATCCGCAATATGGGCGGACTTAGCGATTTGCCCTTCATCTTTTGGGATGAGCGCTTATCCACAGTCGCCGTCGAACGGGTGATGATCGAAGCAGATTTATCGAGAAAAAAACGCGCCGAAAAAATCGACGCCGCCGCCGCAACGTTTATTCTGCAGGGTGCATTGGATAGACTGAGCGTCCTATCGGATTAGATGCCGAACCAGCTANATGGCTGGATCTTTCATTGGAATGAGGCAAAGAAGTTGTCGCTACAAGGGCTTCAGCTTCATTCAATGANGTTTCAACACCCTGNTCAACCATTGGTTCTGGAGCCATATNCAACGCCGCCAAAACCCGCTGTTTTACCTGCGGGAACCATTTTTTGTGCCAGCGCAATGCCGACATACCCACCAGCAACATAGTATCAAATGCGAACGTACCNGCAATCAACATCGGAACTTCTTCCGGTGGAACCCCAAGCATGGAACCATACAATCTGAACATATGATCATGGAAAGCACGTGAGAAGAAAAAAGAGCCCATATGGAGATCATAGGCGCTAAGGCCGTACCAGCCCCAGAAAACCACAATAGGTATTATCCATAATATGAGTATCANCCGCATTTTTAACCCTCATTTCTNGCCANAACATGCCCTGATACAGNGTTTCGCGCAATTTAAACCAATTGTTAAGGTTAATTTGTGCGAATTTGTTAGGGATATCAAAGAGGCAAGAATTCANGGGCCTGTCNGTTGACCTTCAACACATCTCAAATTANCAAATAAAAGCCTCAATGATCGCTTGAATATCCCATAAAACAGGGCTACCCGTACTTTTTGCATTAAGTTTGGGAATATGAAATGGCAGTAGTTTTTGAAGGCCTCCTGCCGGTATTCCTGTTGATCGGGCTTGGCACTTTCATCAAATACATCAAATTGATACCTGTGGATAACTGGGCAGGACTGGAGCGCTTGTCGTTTTTCGTATTTGTCCCTGCCCTGATGATAAACGCCTTATACAAGGCAGATTTTAGCCAGATTTCATTCGGCGGCGTCTCGGCTGCGTTTCTAACGGGTATGACTTTTACGCTTTTGGCAGGCTTGGCCATTCGCCAACCGGTAAAGAAAATCTTCGCCATTAATGATCCGGCTTTTTCCAGCATCTATCAGGGGTTCACCAGATGGAACCCGTTTGTCGCACTGGCAGTTGTTGAAAAATTATACGGCAGCTCCGGCATGACCATTGTCATTTTGGGCATGGCGGTGATGACCGTGCCAATCAATGTGATGAATGTGACCGTCGTCGGTTGGTTAGGTAGCCGNGAGGGAAAGTCNCANCCGCTGATCAAAACATTGCTGTTAAACCCGATAATNCTTGCAACCTTTGTAGGTCTTTTTCTGAACTTTTCAGGTGCTAGCCTTTACGCTCCANTNGAAACAACGTTGCAATTATTAGCCAGCGCCACCTTGCCCATGGCCCTGGTTTTGGTCGGCGCAGGATTACAACTNNCNATGAAGCGGAACTATCTGGGGGCGGCNCTNTTCGGCACAATTCTACGATTGCTCGCCGGACCAGCTATCATATTCACCGTCGGCCATTGGTTTGGCATAACCGGCAGTGATCTAATGGCAATGACCATATGCGGCGGTGTCCCCACTGCCATGTCCGGTTTTCTGCTAGCGCGTCAAATGGGNGGAGACGCACCGCTTCACGCAACCATCACGACCATGCAAACGGCGCTGTCGTTTGTGACGCTCTATCTGGTAATTCTGGTGGCTCAGTCANTGATAGATAGCTTTTAGCCCGCCAAGAATAAGCCATCCACAATACCTTTGGCATTATAGCGATTGTCGATCATGCCATAGGTTGTGCGCCATAGACCGCCAAGACGCGTTTCGCTGAATGCATCNGAAATTGCACCAAGACCCANCCGGTTAAGTTCAGCCGCNGCNGCNGTCAGCGCCAATTGNTCGGTTANAATNCGGGCNGANCCCACATCTTCAACTGCCATTGTAGCAGCCGATCGAATAACATCNACNGTCTTGGATGCACTCGTTCCCCCAAGNTCACGCTCTAACATNCCTAGAACCGTGTGGATNATNTCGCCGCCAGAAGCGATCACCCGCATAACATCAAGGCACATAACATTGCCCGAGCCTTCCCAAATNGCATTTAGCGGTGCNTCACGGTAATGGCGGGCAAGATTGCCCTCTTCCACATAGCCATTGCCACCAAGACACTCCATCGCTTCATAAATCAGCGATGGTGCCATTTTGCAGACCCAATATTTGATCACAGGCGTCATCAAACGAGCATAGGCNGCACTTTCNGCATCTGTGGTNGCCCGNTCATAGGAATTTGCCAATCGCATGGAAAGTGCGGTCGCNGCTGCCCCNTCCAAAGCCATATCGGCNAGAACGCGCAACATTACCGGTTGATCGACCAATGGCTTNCCAAAAACACTGCGGTGNCGACAATGATGTATGGCCTCTGCCAATGANACATGCATCAAACCGGCCGATGAAACACAGCAATCAAGCCGAGTCAGGGTCACCATTTCCAAAATGGCATTGATCCCCTTGCCCTCTTCGCCAATCATATTGGCAAGGGCACCATGAAATTCTACTTCGCTGGAAGCGTTAGAACGATTGCCAAGCTTATCCTTCAACCGCTGAATTCGAATGCCATTTGTTGAGCCATCCGGCAAAAGCCGNGGCATCAAAAANCAACTNAATCCAGATNGNGTCTGCGCAAGCACCAAAAANGCNTCACACATNGGNGCNGACATAAACCATTTATGCCCGTTAATGATCCAAACACCATCGCTTGCAGCCGTTGCCGTCGTGGTCCCGGCGCGCACATCCGTGCCGCCTTGTTTTTCCGTCATGGCCATACCGATGGTCAGACCATTTTTTTGAACCGGCGGTTTATGCGAAAGATCGTATTTGCGCGAACTGATACGGGGCAGCCATTCATTCAACAGATCCGGTGCCGCCATTAGCGTTGCAACAGACGCGTTGGTCATGGTGATGGGGCATAAATGCCCGCTTTCCACGCCCGAAGACATATAAAACCGGGCCGCACGAACACTATTGCGTTGTCCCAGCTCTTCCTGATTATCGTCCCANATNGAAGTATGCAGGCCTAAACCNACACTGCGCCGCATAAAGGCGTGATAGGATGGATGAAAATCCACCCGGTCAATCCGATTACCTTTGGTGTCATGGGTTTTAAGCACCGGCAATTGCTGATTGGCCATNTGCGCCATGGCAATTGATTCGGAATGCCCGGCCCATGCCCCGTGATCATGAAGCCCGGACAAGATGCCCGCNCCCATGTCTTTGGTGATGATCTTAAGNAGNGAATCAGTGGCGTAGGCGTTGTGCCCACCAAATACCGGCGACTGGTTNAACACCTCGTGGGTGGAAAAATTAGAATCTGTCATAGGGTCACAATAAAAANGNTTTGGTGAAATTACCGAAGCCTAACCTGATTCTGCCTCCTATTCACACTAATTTTAACCCTATGCACCACCTTGTCTTGCGATTTTTTCCACAAGACCATATAGGCTCTACTTTTAATGACCAAAAAAATTGCAAATCACGACATTCCATTCACCCGGCGTCACTTGCTGGGCATTAGCGATCTTTCCCCTCAGGAAATCGAAACGCTGATCGACCTATCCAATGAAGCTGTCTCTGTTTCCAGACAATATGAGAAGAAAAAAGCGGTTCTGCGCGGGCGCACTCAAATTAATTTGTTTTTTGAAGCCTCCACCAGAACCCAGTCTTCTTTTGAACTGGCAGGAAAACGGCTGGGTGCCGATGTCATGAACATGTCAGTCGCCTCCTCCTCGGTCAAAAAGGGCGAAAC
>JAESSK010000227.1 GCA_016764155.1 Rhizobiaceae bacterium | reverse complement strand
CTTTGAAATCATGCCGCGTATCGGGATTGAGTTTGTCCTGCGCTATCAGGATCAAATCCGTGATCCAATGAACGAACCTCATCCGTGGTATGTGTTGATGGAAATTTCATCCAATCGACCTGACGGAGATGCCAGCGGGATGATGCAGGAAATTCTTGGTGAGGCGTTTGAAAACGGTGTGGTCAATGATGCGGCAATCGCCCAATCAATCACCCAGCAGGATGATTTCTGGAACATTCGCGAGACATTGGCCCCGGCACAAAAACCGGAAGGTGGTTCCATCAAGCATGATATCTCCGTGCCGGTTCACTCGGTCCCGGAGTTTTTCACCAAAGCTGAAACCATCATCACGCGTGAATTGCCTAACGCCCGAATTTGCGGCTTCGGTCATATGGGCGACGGCAATATCCATTATAATATTTCAGTGCCTGTGGGCGAAGACAGCGAAAAATTCCTGTCCAACCGTCTACGCATAAACGGATTGATTCACGAGCTTGTACTATCGTTCAACGGCTCGATTTCAGCCGAACATGGCATTGGCAAAATGAAACGGGATATGATGGCTGAAACCAAAGACCCGATTGAATTGAATCTGATGAAAGCGCTGAAGAAGGCGATTGATCCGCAAGGGTTGATGAACCCCGGCAAGGTGCTTTAGCGCTCTAACAACGCCACAACTTCAATATGCGGTGTGTAAGCAAACTGATCGATTGGCGTTACCGACAATAATTTGTAGCCGCCATTGATCAGAATGCGCAAATCCCGCGCCAGCGTTGTCGGGCTGCAGGAAACCGCTACGATCTTTTTGACCTTTGATTTGGCCAATTGCTTGACCTGCATTTCGGCGCCAGCGCGCGGTGGATCGAATACCACCCCGTCAACTTTCTTCATTTCGGCTGCCGTTAACGGGCGCCGGGAAAGGTCGCGTTTTTCAGCGTTGATGGTGCGTAATTTGCCTGCCGAATTGCGCCATGCCAGTTCAAGCGCCGCTATTGCGGCTGCCTCGGATTCCAAAGCAATCACCGTGGAGAATTCCGCCAGATCCAACGCAAACGTACCGCTGCCGCAGAATAAATCCGCAGTCTTTTTGCAACGGGCAAGATGGGCAATAACCATTTCGCTCATGGCAGTTTCCGCAAGTTTTACCGCCTGCACAAATCCGCCCGGAGCAGGCGCGACTTTCGTTTTGCCGAAAGTAAGCAGCGGTGGCTTTTGCTCAATCAACACTTCGCCATTGACTGACAAGCGACAAAAACCGGTTTCCATGAAGCGCCGGATAACCGTTTGGCGTTGTTTGTTTGATGGCGATTTTTCACATTCAACCGAAATATCAAGGCCGTTATCGCAGGCCAAAACGCTCACATGAGACATGTCCTTGGCTGGGATAAGCCCGGCAAGCATTTGTTTGATCGGCTCGATTGCCTGGACAATTTCTGGTAGAAGAACCGGACATTCCTGCACAGCAATCATGGTGTGGGAACTGCGTTCCANATAACCAAGCACCATGCCTTCATTGGTTTGACGNNCAGAAAAAACCGCACGCCGNCTTTTGCCNTTTTCAAAAGTNCGAACCGGTTCAACTTCAATCGNAATATTTTCAGATTGCAGCGCTGCTTTCACCAAATCCCGTTTCCATTCGAGATAGGCACCNTGTTCCATATGCTGAAGTTGGCAACCGCCGCATTTGCCAAAATGCTGGCATATGGGTTCGATGCGTGAAGGGGAGGGGGTNACANCGGCTTCCAGATCGCGTCGNTTGCCAGAGCCGCTNACGGTCACGGTTTCGCCCTGCAGGGTGAAGGGTACAAACACACTGCCNTCNGTTGAGTTTGCCACGCCGTCGCCCTGTGCGCCCAAGCGATCAATTACCAGTTCAGTCATCGTTTCGTTCCTGCCATCAAATATTCTTCATTGCCATCTCCGCCAAAAATCGGCGAGGACAATAAATGGGTGCATTGCCATTCGGGATAATTATTGAGCCAATCGGAAAGCGCTTGCNCGCATTCTTTTGCTGCNTCTTTATCTCTCACCAGNCCGCCTCTGNCAATATGGTCGCGGCCCAGTTCAAATTGTGGCTTAACAAGGAAAATTCCGTGCGCACCGCTGGCAGCTATATCAAGTGCTGGGGGAAGAGCAAGCTTGAGCGAGATGAAACTTACATCACAAACCAGAAATTCCGGCACTTTGCCGCCAAGATCATCAATCGAAAGTTCGCGTGCATTGAGATTTTCAAGGTTTGTTACGCGCGGATCATCGGCAATGATTGTATCCATNTGNCCATGGCCCACATCAATTGCAAACACATGNCTTGCNCCACGNTCCAGCAACACTTGAGTAAAACCACCNGTGGAAGCGCCNATATCGAGACCAATACGNCCNNCNGGATCGAAGCCAGATTTAGCAAGTCCNTCGATTAATTTTAGCGCCGAGCGAGAAACATAGTCCTTGGCCGGNTCATCGATTTCAACGACACTATCAAAAGCCAGAGTGCGNCCAGATTTTAGCGCTGGTTTTCCAGCCACCAATACGCAGCCCCGCGCGATAGCNTCCCGCGCACGCGAACGGCTATTGTAGAACCCACGTTCTACGAGCAAATTGTCCAGTCGAATTCTTAATTTNGCNTNCATGAAGGTTTCATGGCTTGCGGTTGGCCGGTTTACAAGAAAAATCTAAACCTCAAGACAGACTTTTAGTCTGTAAGCCCGTTGCGGATTTGTTTGCCAGCACCGTTAAAACGGTCCCAGACGACAATTTTCTCTACGTTATTTCCGCCCACACTGCCCGTTGCCATCAGGTCCAGAGGGTATCCATTTTCGTCCAGCATCAAGCCTGAATTATTCATTTTCTCGATCTGGGAAACAGAGGGAAGAAAAACTTCNTCCGCAAACGATCTGGAGCGTTCCCAGTCATTTATGCCGATGGAACCACGCAGGCCGATAACGCTATCATTTGAGTGTTGAAACCCAACCAATAATCCAGCACACGCTGTTGAAGCGCCGACAATCATCACCAGTGATGACAACAATAATTTATGGCCAATGTTACGCATGGCAAATGAACTCTCGAATGGTTTATCCCGAGTTCAACTTTGCCATAGGATGGTTATAATATTGCCAATGAACATGGTTGATATTTGGTAAAGAAAATCAGCCTATGAATTGGATTTTAGAAGGTTCTTGAGTTTCTCAAGCGCCGTCTCNCCGCTTTCACCATAAGCNATCGTTCCGGAAAANCTNCCGTCAGAATTCATCAGGTAGATCGATGCGCTGTGGTCCATCGTATAGTCNCCATCTTCCAGCGGAACNTTNTTNGCATAAACACGGTAAGCGGAAATGGCCTGTTGCATATTTTCCGGTGTGCCGGTGATCCCCACAATGCGCGGGTCAAAGGCNCCCACATATTCAGCCAGAANTTCNCNCGTATCGCGTTCNGGATCGATGGTGAAGAAATAGAACTTCAGNTTNTCGGCATCATCGCCAAGCTGCATCANCCAAGCGCTNGCNTCCGATAGAGTNGTCGGACAAACTTCAGGACAATTGGTGAAGCCAAAAAATATCGCGTGAGGTTTACCTTTGAGATCATCATAGGTGATCGCAGATCCATCGCTGGTACGAATGAGGTCAAACGGCCCACCAATCGCTGCAACAATGGGTTTTACCATATTGGTTTGGTTGAACCGTTCAAATGCCAACACAGCCAGCAATACAGCTATGGCCACCCAGATGAGTATCCGAAACTTTTTCATAAATCCTGCCACCCCATATTGTGCATATTGAGCAAGTCCAACTTAGTTTGGCTTGCTTAGGTGGCGAAGAGCCACCCGGCG
This sequence comes from Rhizobiaceae bacterium, assembly GCA_016764155.1. Lineage (GTDB taxonomy): Bacteria > Pseudomonadota > Alphaproteobacteria > Rhizobiales > Rhizobiaceae. The sequence goes on along the minus strand of JAESSK010000227.1, from coordinate 2,045 downwards.
CTCTGCTAGCGNCGCCCAGTCATGTCGGAGNCATGCNTCNAGCATGATGTAGGCNCGAGTGAAACGAGGATGCGCCCGNGAGAGCAAAAAACTAGATCGATTCCGTCAAAGACGGATACGATCTAGGAGTCTAATGGTTCCGTGCCTTGAGCCGAACCGTCGGCACCAACGCGAATTTTTTCNACCTTGTCTTCTGCTGCCCTGAGCAGNTTNTGGCAATGATCGCGCAGCTTTTCGCCGCGTTCATAAAATTCGATGGATTTATCCAAAGGAACATTGCCCTGTTCAAGGTTTTCAACAATGCCCTCAAGCTGGGATAGAGAATCCTCAAAGCTCATTTTGGTCACATCGGTCGTTTGTTTCTCATCAGCCATAAAATAATCTCGTTGTTCAGCCCAGTTTCAGGCGCCTGACATGTGCGGCCGCAGAATCNGCCAAACCTTCCAGATCGTANCCCCCTTCAAGCAGGCTAACAAGTCGGTTGTCNCAGTGTTTTTCCGCCANTTCCATCACTTTTGCGGTAGCCCAGTCGAAGTCGTCTTCCACTAACTTAATGCCTGCAAGCGGGTCTTTAAAGTGGGCATCGAANCCTGCGGAAATTAATATCANTTCCGGCGCAAAATTATCCACCGCCGGAAGAATTTTCGANTTGAATGCCTCCTTGAAAGCACTGCTGCCATCGCCTTCGCTGAGAGGCGCATTGAAAATATTNCCAATGCCGGTTTCATGTTTTGCNCCGGTTCCAGGATAAAGCGGCATTTGATGNGTNGAGGCAAANAGNACGCTGTCNTCTTCGTAGAAAATATCCTGCGTACCATTGCCGTGATGCACATCCCAATCNATGATTGCCACGCGCTCAATNCCGTATTTCTGNTGNGCATANCGCGCCGCTATGGCGATGGAATTNACNAAGCAAAAGCCCATGGCCGTNGTCTTTTCCGCATGGTGCCCCGGTGGGCGCATATAGGNAAACACATTGTCGGCNCGNCCATCAAANACACNATCGACACCCTCNAGAGCGCCGCCAACCGAATGGCGCACAGCATCCCAGCTTTTCGGGCTGGCNCTGGTATCGGCATCAATGATCACAATACCGGTTTCAGGAATTCGATCTTCCAGCATCTCTATATGAGCTTTTGGGTGGGCCAGCTCAAAGATTTTAGGATCGGCCGCAGGCGCATCCATGCGTTCAAGATCATCGAAATCGGCGTGACTGAGCGCTTGTTCCACGGCTCTTATTCTATCAGGACGCTCCGGGTGTCCGGGCGGCGTGATATGATCAAGGCTGCTAGGATGGGAAAAAACGACGGTGGTCATAATTTAGAGCCTTTAATAGTTCGCATCAATTGTGAATTCAGCGCCTGCCGCAAGTCAATAATTGCGGAGCTTCTGCGACTTCTTAGCGGTGGACAGAATAGACACTGCCATCTTCAAGTCTGACGATAAATTGCACATTTTTGCCTTTGCCCCTTAGCGTGATGGCTTTGTTGATAGGGCTTGGGAGTTGGGCATCGGCTACCAAAAACAAACCTTTGCCTTTAAGGCCTATGACGACGAGCGAGCGACGATCCGCCGATGGAAGAGCAATATCAGGCGTACCGTTTCCATCAAAATCGAGGACGACCGATAGCCGTTGTTCCCGCGAGCCAATCACATGGTTTGAAAACCCGGAAGCCACGGCCCTTCGCAGCAATTTGCCACGGCTATATTTATAAAATCGCAAAGATCCGCCGATGTGGGGCGTGATCACGGCTGCAATTTCCAGCGTTTTGCTACGGCTGAAATTACTGATACCGGCAATATTTAACCAGCGATGCTTAAGCCCGATAAACGGCGTTGTCGCTTTCTGCACCAATTGGGAGCCATTGAGCCCGTAAATGGTGATGGCAGCCCCTTTGCGCACAGATGAGCGAATGGTGATAACTTCCATCGTACCGTTGCGGTCAAGGTCCACAATACGGGGGGTGATATCTTCAAACACCTCTTCGCTGGGCAGGCGAAAGGTAATGGTTCGCCCAAGCGCATCGATGATTTTCAGGCTGCCG
>JAESSK010000226.1 GCA_016764155.1 Rhizobiaceae bacterium | reverse complement strand
GGGCATCGGGGGCAGCTGGCCGCAGATATTATGCGGCAGCGGCAAAACATGGCGGCACATTTTATGGGCAGTTATCCGCTGCAAAACTTAAGCAGAGCAAGCTTCATATCTCCAAACCCAAACCATCGGGCAGCGAACGTGCTCGGTTTAAATCACGGGAATTGGTGCGGGCGATCCAGCATTTGGAAAGTGCCGGATATGCCTGGCGTGCCGATATAATTTATCGCTCATTGGCAAAAACCCTGCGCTCACCGGGAGAATTAGCGCTTCTATCTGCACGGGCAGAGAAACGGGGCAAGGCCTCTCTCGCCTTGCAGATTGGTAAAGTTGCCCATAGACGGGGCCTTGCTGTTGATAGCCTGTCATGGCCACTGGGCGCAATTCCAAATTCGGCAAAGATTGGCACAACCGGAAAGGCCCTCGCCTATTCGATTGCGCGTCAGGAAAGTGCCTTTAATAAAAGTGCTGTATCAGGCGCTAATGCCCGTGGATTACTACAGTTACTACCGGGAACGGCTAAGCTGATGGCGAAGAAAAAGGGCATGAAATATTCCTACAAAAAGCTGACCCGGGACGCTGGCTACAACGCCACTCTGGGTGCTGCCTATCTGTCCGAGCAATTGGATAATTTCGATAATTCCTACATCATGACGTTCGCGGGCTATAACGCTGGTCCCGGACGGGTGCGCAAGTGGATTAAGCAATATGGCGATCCACGTGGTAAATCGATTGATGCGGTGGTCGACTGGATAGAGCGCATCCCCTTTACCGAGACTAGGAATTATGTTCAGCGTGTTATGGAAAATTATCAGGTCTATAAGGCCAGACTCACCGGTGGAAGGCTCACGATTGAACGTGACCTCCGTTTTGGCAGGAAATAAAAGAGACTTTTGAATGAATAATACTGCCGNATGGGAAGAATTCAGATATTCAGCTAGCGACGGATTGCACCTTGCCGGGCGTAAATATGGTTGGCATCATCCAAGCACAGGGCCGACAGTGGTCTGCCTTGCCGGTTTGACCCGTAATTCTGCGGATTTTCACGGTTTGGCTAACGCCTTATCAGGTGAAGCTCTCGGCAATAGACGGGTTCTTTGCCTAGATTATCGCGGACGCGGGAATTCAGAATATGACAAAAATCCCGATAATTATAATCCGCTGGTCGAAGCCAATGATGTGCTTCAGGGGATGGTGGCAGCTGGCGTCGAGGAAGCAGATATCATCGGCACTTCGCGAGGCGGCATCATTGCCATGATCTTGGCTGCCATGCGCCCGGGCATATTGCATTCGGTGATTTTAAATGATGTGGGGCCGCAGATAGACGCCAAGGGACTGGTGCGAATTAAAGCCTATATGCAGCGCTCTGCAAAACCAGCAACCATGGCACAAGCCGTTGAAAACATTAAAGCATATGCCTCGGCNCAATTTCCTAAATTCACNGATGCNGATTGGCANAAACAAGCCGAACTGGTCTATCANGAAANGGANGGGCAATTGTCTGTTCGCTACGACCCTGCCCTCATNAAGGGCCTGAAAGCGATCAATCTAGATGCCCCACTGCCATCTATGTGGCCACAGTTTGCCGGACTGACAAANATACCAGTGATGGTTATCCGCGGNGAAAACAGCGATTTGTTATCGNTAGAAACCGTGGAAAAGATGAGNCAGGAACATNGCGGGTTAAAAGTGCTGAATGTTCCCGATCAAGGACANGCNCCTGATCTTGGTGCAATTGGNGTGCCGGAAAGAATTGCAAAATTTTTAGANGGTGCTGCNAAATAANAACCGTTTGGAATTCCAAGGTTCTCACCCGTGTTTCAATCACANTCCNGAAGATCGCTAATTAGCNCNANCAGAATGCAAACANCTANNATATTATTATAGAGTGCTCATAAAAAAGGCCCGATCAATGATCGGGCCTTTTCTTCATTTGATCCGAAGATCAAATAATAATTACCAAGAACGAACNANACGAACTAGGAAACCGTCTGTGTCTGTATCATTTGCTGCAGCAGTATAATCTACATCAATCTGATGATACTCAGCCTGGATAGCAAGACCTGTGATTGGTGTCCAAACGATACCAACAGCAACTTGATCAGCACCAAGGTAACCAGCAGCAACTGCGCCAGCTGAACTATCGGCATCAACTGATGAATAAGTTACATAACCAACAAGATTGTCAGCCAAAGAACCGTTAGCCTGAACGCCNCACTGGGAGTCAGTCCAAAGGCCAGTAGCCAATGCGTTTCTTGTACCAACACCAGTTACATACTGAGTGTCGTCATCGCCATCAGCCATGTACCAACCACCNATGTTCCAACCNGAATCACCAACGTTAGTGAATTCAACAGAAGCTTTCCAAGCATCAGCGCCTGNANNAAGTCCTGTACCGTTGTTTGTACCATNTTGNTCATACATGTATGTGGCAGCAGCCCAACCCCAAGAACCGGCATATTTTGCACCGATGTATAGATCAGGATCTTCTTGATCTNCAGCTGNACCAGATGANTCTTGAACACCAACTGTTAGTGAGAANCCATCAACTGCATATGTGTAATCAAANAACAANNCTTGATCGTAGTTGAAGAAACCATCGTTAACAGCAGGACCCTGGCCATATGCATGAGCAGTTGTCCAATATGTGTCGGAATAACCAANACGGAAACCAGCAACGCTGATCAAAGCACGATCAACACCAACATTGGCATCGCCNNNNCCGCCGCCATCGCCCTGAAGACGAAGCTGAGAACGAAGTACGCCCCAATCNGTTTCGTTACGAACATCAATGTTCAAACGACCACGGTAAGACCAANNTGCATGATCNGGACCTTCAGCATAATTAACAGCTACATCTGGAAGAGGAGCTGCAACTGTCGCAGCAGGATCTGCTTCGTTGCGAGTGAAGTTAGTAGTTGTAGTATGATCGTATGTTGAACGAACATAACCACTAANACGCATGCAAGTTTCAGTACCAGGGATGTAGAAGAATCCGTTACCATATGCATCACAGATGCGAACGTATTCTACTGGCTCTGGCTCGACAACAATTGCGTCGGCTGCCTGAGCGGTTGATGCTGCGATAAGTACTGCAGCTGAACCGAGAAGAAGGCTCTTAATATTCATTGTGCTGACCTCCAGTCAAACATTTTAAAAAGATAGTAGGTTTTTTCCGTTGATGAGCCGCCGCATATTAGGAGACAAATTCAGCATCACAAAAAACCCGTGAACCAAAGGATTGAACAATAAATGCCCTTTCCTGATGTTGAACATACTCAAAGCATTTGGAGAGGCAACAGCAAAAGGGAGGTTCTCCCCGCAGATTCAGTTGTTAGGAAACGTGTGTTGCAGAATTGTCACGGAAACTGTGGGCAATTCAGANNTTCATAAGACCTTGGTAANNTTTCNTTAACTTNTGGAGCTNNATTTTGCCGCGATTCTTGGTGTANCCGCCCCAATAGANGCTTCTTTAGCAGAATCAGCGGAAAGAATCNCATCCGGGAATNGATATGNTCAAATTAGTGGTCAATATTCCCAAACTATCGCTNGAATTNTTCTCACACCTGCCTTATCCACGGCGGTGGAGAGGTGGCCGAGTGGTCGAAGGCGCTCCCCTGCTAAGGGAGTAGGCGTCAAAAGCGTCTCGAGGGTTCGAATCCCTTCCTCTCCGCCATTCTTTATCTCACGCTTAATGCACTTTGCGCATCGCTCCGATGGGCCGGGCTAACCGTCACTCTCTATCTCTCGCTTAATGCGCTTTGCGCATCGCTCCGATGGGGCGGGCTAACGTCACTGTTTATCTCACGCTCAATGCGCTTTGCGCATCGCTCCGATGGGGCGGGCTAACGCCCGGCGCGCGTTTGAAGCGCTTGTGAGGTGAAATCGGGCACATTCATTATGGGCACCCTATATAGAGAGTGCCTATCTGAATCTTAGAATGCTTCTTGATAGTTGATCTACCGACGAGCATCCCATTAGTTTCATTCCGCGTTCAATCTCTGCCCGCATGAGCATTAGGGCGCGTTCTACGCCTGGTTGGCCTGCTGCTGCCAAGGGGAATAGATAGAACCTACCGCCGCCAACTGCTTTTGCTCCCAAGGACAAAGCTTTCAGCACATGGGTGCCGCGCTGGATGCCGCTATCCATGATGACGTCGATCTTGTCGCCCACAGCGTCCACTATCTCGGCCAATTGATCGAAGGGGCTTCTTGAACCATCCAGTTGGCGTCCGCCGTGATTGGACAATATTATGCCGGTGCAGCCTATATCGACTGCCTTTTTGGCATCTTCGACTGACATAATGCCTTTTAGGCAAAACTGGCCGTCCCAGAGTTTGACCATTTCAGCCACATCATCCCATGTCATGGACGGATCGAGCATTTCTGTGAAATATTTGCCGATCGATATGGCGCCGCCGCTCATATCCACATGTTCATCCAGCTGAGGCAGCTTGAAGCTCTCGTGGGTGACGTAATTTATGCCCCACATGGGTTTAATGGCGAATTGCACCAGACCACCCAATGTCAGACGAAAAGGAATCGAGAAGCCCGTGCGCAGGTCGCGCTCGCGATTACCACCGGTGATGCTGTCTACTGTCAGCATCATGACATCAACGCCTGCTTCCTTGGCGCTCTCCATCATGGCTTTGTTCAGGCCGCGATCCTTGTGAAAATAGAATTGATAGACCTGCGGGTTCTTAAATTTCTTGCGCACCTCGGCAATACTGGTGGTTCCTAAAGATGAAACACCGAACATGGTTCCAAATTTATCAGCAGCTGCGGCGACCGCAAGTTCGCCGTCATGGTGAAACAGGCGCTGCAATGCGGTGGGAGAACAATAGATCGGCATATCGAGCTTTTGCCCCATCACCGTTACCGACATATCGATATCTTCGACCCCTGTCAGAACATTGGGAACCAGATCACAGCGCTCAAAGGCTTCCGTATTATGCCGATAGGTGGTTTCGTCGTCCGCTGCACCATCGATATAATTGAATATGGGGCTTGGCAGGCGCTTTTGGGCAAGGGTGCGAAAGTCATGAAAGTTGTGACATTGGTTTAGGCGCATTTGTGTTTCCAGATGCTGGTTTAGCGAGTGATGCCCTTCTTAGAGCATTTCAGCGCAAACTAATGGATGAATGTTTTCAGGTCTATCAATTATTCGTCTTCATATTGGCTGCGGCAATATACCTGATTTAATCAATCATGTTTATATTGAATTCGAATTTTAAAGGTGCATATTAAATTCATCTTAAAGGGAGGATCGTGCGCTTGAACCTGTGATTATCTGGTTCAATCCAACCATGGAAGAAACTAATGGCAGAATCCCGTTATCGCACCACGTCCGAGAGACGTGCAGAAATTCAAGAAAATGCGGCCCGCATGGGCATTGATGATGAATATATCTCCCGTCTTGTCGATACATTCTATGATCGGATCAGAGACGATGAAACGCTTGGACCTATCTTTCTTGATAATGTGAGCAATTGGGATGTGCATATGCCCAAAATGAAAGACTTTTGGTCTTCGGTGGCGCTTCATTCATCGCGTTATTCAGGTCGTCCGGTTCCAGCACATGTGAAGCTCCTTAAGGACGTGGAGCCACGACATTTCGAACTCTGGCTTGCGCTGTTTGAAAAGACCCTTGAGGACACAGCTCCTACTAAAGAGGCCATCCCCTATTTTATGGATCGTGCCGAGCGTATTGCGCGCAGCCTGCAATTGGCGATGTTTGGCGATCCGGAACTGCCGGAATTGCAGTCGTAATACAAGTTGCGCCCTCAAAAACGAAAAAGGGGCACGCGCGAGCATGCCCCAATCACTTTAGCCAATAACTAACTTCTCAGATCAAAACGGTGAATCTGGGAAATAGAAGCTTGCAGCGTTTTCCTTGGTGATGACTGTTGAACTAAGAATGTAACGACCAGCCACAGGACCATTTGATACGAAACGTGCAACAGTAACGTCCATTGCAGTTGCAATCATTGCAGGGGCGTAAAGCACGTCGATCGGGATCAATGTTTCGCCGTCCATGATGGACTTGATGGTTTCTTTCATGCCGGCACCGCCAACAACAAAGATATTTTTATCGCGGCCAGCAGCCTTCAGCGCTTTGACAACACCGATTGCGATATCATCATCCTGCGCCCAGACACCATCGATGTCAGGGAAGCGGGACAAGAAATCCTGCATCACTTCAAAGCCATCATCACGGTTCCAGTTGGCGTGTTTTTGATCAAGCACATTAATGCCGGAGCCTTCAATTTCAGCAAGGAAAGCATCATAGCGTTCGGTATCGATTGTGGTTGGAATACCCCGAAGGATCACGATGTTATCGCCTTTGCCCAGACGGGTTTTGAAATATTCGCCAGACACACGGCCAAGCATTGGGTTATCACCGGCAACATAGATGTCTTCGATACCAGGCTGGCTCAAACCGCGATCAACAACGGTGATGAATGCACCAGATTTTTTGACGTTGCGCACAGGCACGGTCAAAGGCTCTGATTCAAAAGGCAAGATCACCAATGCATCGATTTTATGCACGGATACCAGATCTTCCAGCGCACTTGCCTGATCTGCAGGGCTGGGCGAGTTGATCAAAATGATATCGATGTTCGGATATGTTGCTTCAATGCGTTTTTCGGCCTGTTCAGCATGCCAGTTCATGCCCGATGCCCAAGCGTGGGTCGGGGTTGGGATGGACACGCCAATTTTAATTTTTTCCTGAGCCATTGCAGCACCAGATAGAAGCATTGCGCCCCCAACAGCCATTGCGCCCAGAAGGGTAGAAATTTTCATAACGATATTCCTCCATTACGGTTTGATATTTGGCGCGCTTTATGCGAGCCGTGCGATTTCGCAGGGATATTTCATGTTTAGTCTTGGCCCTGCAATTTGCCTTTGGAAAAACACGTAGCCAAACGTGTTTTAATTCTTTTTAAGCCCTCGCTTGAATGATACGCCGCGCTGCATCCACACGGCAGCGATGATGATAATTCCTTGCACCGCACCATTGAGGTAGTTTGAAATGACGTCGGTCAGATTGAGTAT
>JAESSK010000225.1 GCA_016764155.1 Rhizobiaceae bacterium | reverse complement strand
ATTATAGGTGTAGCGAATGAGCGAGCCGGGTTTGATTAGCCCTGTGGCCTTCATTCCAGCGTGGGAGACGATGACTTTGGGGCCAAAACCGATGCCTTCGCCAATCCGGTCCGGCTCGGTTTTGATTGTATCGGTAATGGTGAAACTGGTTTCTCCCACATTGATGCTGTCGCCGATCGATATTTCCAGTCGATCGAGCAGGATTTGGTCAACAATTGCGAGGTTGGCTTTGAGATCGGCGCTTGAAAGTTCGCCCTTATGTCCCACAAACTTGCCGAACAAGGGATAGACTTCATCAATTGCTTTTAGCTCGATCAGCGTCTGATTTTCTTTTTGACCTGCGTTAGCTGGCAATCTTGCCATGGCTCTTGTGCGGGTCAGTCGCGAGACTTCTCCGTTATCGTTCAGGAATTTGCGTTCTTTATCGGGTAAATCACGCTGAACAATGGAAAAGGAAGCGTCGCCCCCTAAAATGGCTTGTCCTTCAGCAGATATCGAGTGGGTGATGGAGCGGGCAACGGAATTCACGCCGGATATTGCAGCAACGCCCAAAGCGATACAGGCAAGAAACACATAAAATCCACGCAAACCGCCACGCAATTCACGTATGGCAAAGCGCCATGCAAGGCCAATGCCGGGTTTGAACTGTTTTGATCGGGAAGCCATGACTTAACCGAGCTTTTGTTTTTTAGGCGCGCGTTTGCGGGCAACGGGTTTGCTGATAGGTACAGGTTGTTCAATCTCGCCGGAACGCACGCGCACTACACGTTGGCATTTTTCAGCCAATGCGCGGTCATGGGTGACCAATACCAGCGTCATGCCGCGTTCCCGCTGCTTTTCAAACAGCAGATCGGTGATTTGCTGGCCGGTTTCATCGTCCAGATTACCGGTGGGTTCATCTGCTATCAGGATTTTTGGATTGGGAGCTAAGGCCCTGGCAAAAGCCACACGCTGTTGCTCGCCGCCAGACATTTCTGTTGGGTAATGGGTAAGGCGCTCACCGAGGCCAACGGCGATCAGCTCTTTTTCTGCTTTTGCGAGTGCGTTTTCATCACCGGCCAATTCGAGGGGGACAGCTACATTTTCGAGCGCTGTCATATTTGGAATGAGGTGAAAGGACTGAAAGACAATGCCGATATTGCGTCCTCTAAAGGTTGCAAGCTCGTCTTCGCTCATGCCTTCAAGATCGTGGCCATCTAATATTACTTTGCCACTATCGGCGCGTTCTAAACCGCCAATGACCATCAATAATGTTGATTTTCCAGAGCCCGAAGGTCCGACAACCCCGACGGATTGTCCACTTTCAACGACCAAATCCATGCCTTTAAGCACATGAACTTCAGACGCGCCTGAACCAAGGGTCAAATGAATGTTACTAAGGTCAATTACCGGGGTAGGGGAATTGGCGGATTGCAATATGGCTGTGTTATGGTCATCTGTGTTTGGCAAAATGATCTAATCTCCCGTTAATGACCTAATATGGATAATTGCTAATGATTTTCAATTCTAATGCACGTGAAAGTTCGTTAATTTTTCGCACGTCATTCTTGGTGTCTATCGCATTGTTGCTGTTTGGTGGTGGACAAATTGCACATGCCAACTCTGTTTCTGCGCAAAAAATTGTTGTTTTGGGCGATAGTCTTGTTGCTGGCTATGGCTTGGACCCGGGTGATGGGTTTCCAGAACAAATGGCCAAGTCGCTTGCGCTGAAGCATCAGAACCTGGAAATTATCAATGCAGGCGTTTCTGGCGATACCAGCTCTGGTGGTCTTTCGCGCATAGATTGGTCGGTTCCGGATGAAATTGATGGGGTAATTCTGGAATTGGGGGCAAATGATGCCTTGCGCGGGATCGCGCCTGAGCTGACTAAAAAAAACCTAGAAAAAATGATTATACGTCTGCAAAAACGCAACATTGAGGTTTTATTAGTGGGCATGAGGGCACCGCCTAATATGGGAAAACCTTATGAGGATGAATTCAACGCGATTTATTCTGATTTGGCAAAGAAATATAAGCTGATCCTATATCCGTTTTTCCTTGAAGGGGTTGTTGCAAAACCTGAACTTAATCAGGCCGATGCCATGCATCCAACGGCTGAAGGCGTTGGTGTGATTGTCGAGCGGTTTCTTCCCGTTATGGAAGTCTTTTTGCGTCGTATAAGCGGAGACTGATATGCCCAGACTGTTTACCGGGCTAAAAATACCACGTGATCTTGCCACCAGCCTGTCGTTTTTACGCGGGGGGATTGCTGGTGCACGGTGGATTGAGCCGGAAGATTACCACATCACATTGAGTTTCATTGGTGATGTGGATGAGGAGGCTGCGCAAAAGATTGTGATGGCGCTTGAAACTATTCAGGCATCTGAATTTACGCTGAAAGTTTCAGGGTTTGATAGCTTTGGCAGCAAAAAACCAAGGGCGCTATTTGCTAGTATCGAAGCCAATGAGGCGCTTACAAATTTGCAGAGAAGCCACGATACGACACTTCGAAATGCCGGCCTAGCAATAGATGCGCGCAAATATGTGCCGCATATTACTGTTGCACGGACAAGTCAGGCGAAGCGCGAGGATATTGCCGGGTTTTTATCATCCAATGTGGGATATATATCGCCGCCCTTTAAAATCAGCGAATTCGTGCTTTTTTCTGCCAAAGGCACCATTGGTGGTGGGCCCTATGTGGCTGAGGAAACCTACGGTTTTTAGCTGTCTGGCTTGAATTACCGGCGCAGAATGCCCAGTTTTACGGTTGGAGAGCATGATGAATAAGATACTTTACGGCCAGATTTTAATGCCCGGCAGCCTCAAGAAAGCCGAGGCGCAGGAAAAGCGTGTCCGCAAAGGATTTTGGAAAACCCTGAAAAAGGCAGCAAGTCGGTTGCCGTTTTTAAATGAGGTGATTGCCGGATATTATTGTGCGCTTGATCCCCGGACACCAGCCAGGGCCCGTGGTATTTTGTTGGCAGCCCTTGCCTATTTCGTGATGCCGATAGATCTGATCCCTGATTTTCTGGCAGGTGTTGGTTTTACAGATGATATTGCTGTTTTAACGGCGGCTTTTACCGCTATTAGGGGCAATTTGAAGGAGCGGCACTTTCTTGCAGCTAAGGATGCCATCAACCGTATGGAGCGGGATGACCCAGAACCCGACACAAAGTCTGGTTCTGGTGAATAGACTTTATTGCTGAGACCCATTATGGATTGCCCGAACTTCTTTAAACAACAGGAATTTGATTTTGGCAGGCCGTGGATATTTTGGCATCGGGGTTGAGGGTATCTCAAAGCCGATGAATTTTGGTAATCTTGCCCGCTCCTCCCATGGGTTTGGGGCGAGCTTCATTTTTACTGTGGCGGCTACTAAGGAAATTGGTCGGCCAAGCTCGGATACAAATCGTTCTAAAGACCATCTGCCTTGGTATTCTTATGACAGCGTTGAAGAAATGCGCTTGCCGGATGATTGTCGGCTAATTGGTATTGAACTGACGGAAGATGCGATTGATCTGCCCAGTTTTCGCCACCCTTCAAAAGCTGCTTACGTGCTTGGACCAGAAGGTGGGTCGCTTTCGCCTGCAATGATGGCGCAATGTGAATTCATCATCAAAATTCCGATGGATTACTGTATCAATGTGGCCATGGCCGGAGCGGTGGTGATGTATGACCGGATGCGCTCAATGAGCCGGTTTGCTGAACGCCCGGTAATGACTGGTGGGCCAAGCGAAGCGCTCAAACAACATGTGCACGGAAAACCGGTCTATTCTGGCGGGGAAAGAATCGGCAATCGAAAAGGCCGTTCGGGGCGCGGAGAAAAATTGAGAAACTGAAGTGATTCTTTCACTGTTTTTTTCATCGTCAAAACTTCGCCGCTTTTTAGGGTAAAATCGCCAAATGGGGCTAATTTTAATCGGAAATAGGCGAAAATAGTGCGATTTATTGAATATAGGCGACTTTTTTTTTGTAAAATTGTTTAAGATTTGGTAACGCGAAATAAAGCATAGTCTCGTGAAGGATTATGCCGACTTCATCATTGAACCGATTGTGCNGCGAAAAGCTGCTGACGGGAGATGAGATCGNCTCCCGGCAGACGCTAACAACATTAATTGACAAGCAACTGGCAGAATAAAATGAATGTAAAACAAATCATGGTATCGGCAATCATCGGCATGACGCTGAGCGCCTCTCTTCCGATTGGTGCATTTGCTCAGGCGCCCACGCGCATTAAACAGTTTAACGCCTGGGGCGCTTACAGCCACACAGGTTCTTCCGGCAAGGTGTGTTACGTCTTGTCTATTCCTACCCAAAAAGAGCCCTCAGACAGGGATCATGGAGATGTGTTCTTCATGCTTTCCCAACATCCGGGCCAGAATGTTTCGCTGGAACCGCAATTTCGGGTTGGTTATCCATTCAAAGCAGATTCCAAGGTTGTGGTCGATATTGACGGTAAAAAATTCAATATGTTCACCAAGGGTGCTAATGCATGGATGCAAAACCCTGCTGAAGAGCAATCAGTGGTAAACGCCATGCGGGCAGGGCGCTCTATGTCTGTGATTGCCCAGTCGCGGCGCGGAACACAAACCAAATATGCCTATTCTCTTTCCGGCGTTACGGCCTCGATCAAAGAGATCAAGAACTGTAAGTAGGAGGCATTAGCCTCTTTTAACTTCAGTTCGCAGCCCCATCTATAATGGGTGCTTTATTTATCGGGCCGTGCTAAAGCGCGGCCTGAACTGTTTTAACTGGAAATATTGGCTCTCCCAATGGTTGTTTCACTGGACCTTAGTGATCGTGATAAACGTGCTGCACTTGCTGCTTCTGCAAGTGTTGGATTTATGGACGAACAGAAAAAACCATTGATCGGGCTTTCCCGTGAAGAGATGCGGCTGGCGCTGATTGAAATCGGCGTGCCTGAAAAACAGGCGAAAATGCGTACATCGCAAATCTGGCACTGGCTNTATGTGCGCGGGGTTTCTGATTTTGCGTCCATGGCCAATATNTCGAAGGTTTTGCGGGAGCAGCTTGAAGAAGGTTTTTCCATTGCGCGGCCTGAGATTGTTGAAGAACAAATCTCCAAAGACGGCACCAGAAAATGGTTGATGCGGTTTCCGNCCAGAGGGGCTGGNAANCCNGTNGATATCGAAACNGTNTATATTCCNGAAGCCAATCGCGGCACGCTTTGTATTTCCAGNCAGGTTGGTTGTACGCTGACCTGCACTTTTTGCCATACNGGCACNCAGCGNATGGTGCGTAATCTGACTTCCGAAGAAATNCTGGCGCAATTGCTGGTGGCAAAAGACCGGCTGGGGGATTTTCCCNACCGTGATACGCCGCAAGGAGGGATTGCTCCTGAGCGCGTGCGGCTGGTTTCCAACATTGTGATGATGGGAATGGGGGAGCCGCTTTATAATTTNGAGAACGTCAAAAGCGCCTTGCTGATTGCTTCTGACTCCGATGGCATTGCTCTTTCCAAGCGTCGTATTACGCTTTCGACTTCTGGTGTGGTGCCGGGAATTTTTCGTACTGGTGAAGAAATTGGCGTGGCGTTGGCGATCTCGCTTCATGCGGTCAATGATGAATTGCGCGATGAGNTGGTGCCGATCAATAAGAAATATCCGTTGAAAGAATTGCTCGATGCCTGCCGTAATTATCCGGGCATCAATAATGCGCGCCGTATTACATTTGAATATGTGATGCTTAAGGGCGTGAATGACAGTCTGAACGATGCAAAAGAATTGGCACAATTGCTGAAAGGCATTCCGGCCAAGATCAATCTGATACCGTTTAATCCGTGGCCGGGTTCGGTNCATGAGTGTTCGGATTGGGAGCAAATCAAGAAATTTGCTGATTTCATCAATGCCTGCGGTTATGCCTCACCGATCCGGCGTCCGCGGGGCGAAGATATCATGGCAGCTTGCGGGCAGTTGAAATCAGAATCCGAAAAAATGAAGGCACGCGAGCGTTTAGCCATGGCTGCGATGGTTTCAGGGCACGGAGACGAGTGAGACATATAGGTGATTTCATATTCCGGCTGATNATGGTCCTGATTGGGTACACATTTGCCGTGATTGCTGCCGGGATGTTTTTATCATTCGGATTGCTATCTGAATATTTTGCCGAATTCTTTGCNGATATGAACCAGAGCGCCCATTTTGAAAGCGCTTCAATTGTCGTCATAGGCATTTATATGGGGCTCCATGCGGCGGGTTCCTCGTTCTTTCCAGCGATGGTTTTTATAGCAATTGCTGAATTGATGCGTTGGCGTGGGATGATAATCAATCTGGTGCTNGGAGGGCTTTGCGCTTTATTTGTTGGTGTGATGAGCTTTGCAATTGGCAGTGGCCAGACATTGAGCGAAAGCACGCTGATCATCTTGCTTGCAACCGGATTTATTGCCGGATTTGTCTATTGGATATTTGCTGGACGCAAAGCCGGTGTCTGGATGGAAAAACAGGCTTAGAGCACTTTCGCGATTATTTGAATTGCTACAGTGCTCTAAGCTATAATTTTCACGCACTTCTTATCCGAAAACCGATTACTACTTTTCGGGAAGTGCTCTAGCCTAAACTCTTTCTGACAATAATATTTTCACTGCAAAAGCCCCGAAAACCCCGGCAAAGACATAATCGATAATGCGTATGGCTTTCGGGTTTTGTTTTATTGCAGTGGTGTAACGATCCACTAATAGAATTATGATCGCGCCAAATATGGTTGCGAGCACCGCAAAATAAGCGCCTAAAAACAACATCTTGCCCGCTGCATGAGCCTCGTCGACCGATACGAATTGGGGCAGGAATGTTATGAAAAACAGGACAATTTTTGGATTGAGCAGATTGATGCCAATGCCCATCATCCAGTTGGAAAACAGGCTTGTTGGTTTTTCCTTTTTGCTCTTGAGCTCAAATTTGGCTCCGGTCCGTATCGCCTGAAAGGCCAACCATGCCAGATAAAGCGCGCCGACTATTCGTAAGATATTGAATGCGGTAGGGGAGGCTGCAATCAGAGCGGAAATACCAAGGGCTGCCAATGTGGTGTGAATGAAAACGCCAGCGCTCGCGCCCAGCATGGAAGCCATGCCATTGGCCTTTCCTTGCGAAAGCGTGCGACCCAAAAACAGCGGCATGTCTGGACCGGGCGTGAAAATTAGCAAAATGGCCGCGATGGTGAAGGCAGCAGTGACCGACAGGGAGGGAAGAAATTCCATTATTGTGCTTTCTGCTATTTTGCCCACTAAATTTAATTGCATCTCATCATTACTGAAAAAT
>JAESSK010000224.1 GCA_016764155.1 Rhizobiaceae bacterium | reverse complement strand
GAAGCGTTGGAATCGCGCCACGACCATGCTGCTCTATCACGCCGCAAGCTTTCCCAATTTAGAAGGTGGTTTGGAGGCAGCGAATTTTGACATGCGGATGCGTGTCTTTTTATTCATGCGCTTATCTGCCAATGCCTCGAACATAAGGTACATGGTCATCATCTTGGTAAGGGAAGCTGGAAAACGCGCCTTATTAGCATTTTCAGAATATAAGGTTTTGCCGGTCTTTGCATCGATCACAATGCCTGCATATTTGGGTCTGGCTTCTGCCTTATCCGCAAATGTTGACAGCCCAAATATAAAACCCGTTGCACAAATGAGTGCAATCGCCCAATGGCGCGAAGTCGATCCGAAAACGGTACGCACGACTAATTCCTATCTGTTTCCTCCAACACACGGAGGCATTTATGACTGCAGGACTGCACAAAATCCAACTCAAATCGCTATATTGAGGCGAATATAGGAGAAACGGGTTACCAATGTGTTTATGATGAAGGAATAGTTTCAAAAAAGTTGCTAATTTGATCTATGATAGGATTGTGGCACTTTCTTGATGTCGTCGATGCTACTTTTAGTTTTCGATAATGCGGGTTCTCAAGCTCCGCACCAGATTTTATTGAAATAAATGGCACAATGAAGTGATGCAAAATCATTTGATTGTGGTGCAGGCGACTTGCACCGCTCTGCCATGGGTGCATAATTAGCCATAACAACGATTGTTTTGCTGGAAATTGGAACTATATGAACACGGGAACAAACATTTTGCTGATATGTCCAATTTTCGGTAATTTTAACGGCAAACATTTGACGGGTGCAAACAAATAGATATGAGCCTTATACCTCGACTTCAAAGAGATGATAAGCAGGATGATGATGGCGGGACCGGTACAGGTACCATCACGGCTACGCGCACCAAGACCAAAAAACCCAGCCTTTATCGGGTTATCATTTTGAATGACGATTTCACCCCAATGGAATTTGTCGTTCACGTCCTCGAACGTTTCTTTGCAAAAACGCCAGAACAGGCGACTCAGATTATGCTGCATATCCATAATAGTGGCATTGGTGATTGCGGGGTCTTTACTTATGAGATCGCCGAAACCAAAGTTACCCAAGTCATGGATTTTGCACAAAAACATCAACACCCATTACAGTGCGTAATGGAAAAAGACTGAACGGAGCTATCATTTGCCTTCCTTTACCGACAGCTTAGAAAACAGCCTTCACAAGGCCCTGACTTTTGCCAATGAGCGTAGTCAGGAATATGCGACGCTTGAGCATTTGCTGCTGGCGCTGCTTGATGATGCTGATGCGGCATCCGTGATGAATGCTTGCAATGTCAATATTCAGCTTTTGCGTGAAAACCTGATTGATTATATCGACACCGAGCTTTCAAATCTCGTGACCGGCTATGATGAAGACGCAAAACCGACATCCGGTTTTCAGCGGGTGATTCAACGCGCGGTTATTCATGTGCAATCGTCCGGACGAGATGAAGTGACCGGGGCCAACGTGCTTGTGGCAATTTTTGCTGAACGCGAAAGCCATGCAGCGTATTTTCTGCAAGAGCAGGAAATGACACGCTACGATGCGGTCAATTACATTTCTCACGGCATCGCCAAACGACCAGGTAGTTCTGAACCAAGGCCAATTCGTGGCATGGAGGATGAAGTGGACAGCGACAATGAAGAAGACAACAAAGGCAAAGTCGAGGCGCTTAATACCTATTGTGTTGATCTGAACCAAAAGGCCAGAGACGGTAAGATTGATCCGCTGATCGGGCGCGAGCAAGAGGTCAACCGGACCGTTCAAATTCTTTGCCGCCGTTCTAAAAACAATCCGCTTTTTGTGGGTGATCCCGGCGTTGGCAAGACTGCCATTGCCGAAGGTCTTGCCAAACGTATCGTTGATGGCGAAGTGCCGGAAGTGCTGGATGATTGCACCATCTATTCTCTCGATATCGGTACGTTGCTTGCGGGCACACGCTATCGTGGTGATTTCGAAGAGCGGCTGAAACAGGTGATCAAGGAAATTGAAGACACTCCGGGCGCCATCCTGTTCATNGATGAAATTCATACAGTGATTGGGGCAGGGGCCACTTCTGGCGGTGCCATGGATGCATCCAATTTGCTGAAACCTGCGCTATCTGGCGGAGCTATTCGTTGTATCGGTTCCACCACCTATAAAGAATATCGCCAGTTCTTTGAAAAAGANCGGGCGCTGGTACGTCGTTTTCAGAAGATTGATGTGGTTGAACCAACCATCGAAGATGCCATCAAAATCATGACGGGNCTNAAGCCNTATTATGAAGAATTCCACAATGTGAAATATACCAATGAAGCGATCAAAAGCGCTGTGGAACTGTCTTCGCGCTACATCAATGATCGCAAACTGCCTGATAAAGCCATNGATGTGGTGGATGAGTCCGGTGCTTCGCAAAAACTGCTNCCGGTTGAAAAACGCCTGAAAGAAATCGGCGTAAAAGAGATCGAGGAAACCGTCGCTACTATGGCCCGGATTCCNCCCAAAACNATTTCCAAAGATGANGCGACTGTTTTGTCCAATCTTGAAACCCAGCTCAAGCGGGTTGTTTACGGGCAGGACACAGCGATTGAAGCTTTGACNTCNGCNATCAANTTGTCCCGCGCAGGTTTGCGTGAGCCTGAGAAACCGATTGGTTCATACCTCTTTTCCGGCCCGACAGGGGTTGGTAAAACGGAAGTTGCAAAACAGCTGGCCAGCGCATTGGGCGTTGAATTGCTGCGCTTTGATATGTCTGAATATATGGAGCGTCATACGATCTCACGGCTGCTTGGTGCNCCTCCAGGATATGTGGGATTNGATCANGGCGGGCTGCTTACAGACGGCATTGATCAGCATCCACATTCCGTGNTGCTNCTCGATGAAATCGAAAAAGCGCATCCCGATCTTTTCAATATTTTGTTGCAGATCATGGATCATGGCAAGCTGACAGATCACAATGGCAAAGCGGTGGATTTCCGTAATGTTATTATCATCATGACCACCAATGCCGGTGCNTTTGAAGCNCAGAAATCGGCCATTGGTTTTGGCTCGCCAAAACGTACTGGCGACGATGAAGAAGCGATCAATCGATTGTTTGCTCCTGAATTCAGAAATCGCTTGGATGCCATCGTTCCGTTCGGAACTTTGCCAACGCCAGTTATCCACAGGGTTGTTCAGAAGTTTATAATGCAATTGGAAGCTCAACTTTCCGAGCGCGGAGTGACTTTTGACCTCAGCGAAGAGGCCATTTCNTGGATCGCTAAACGTGGTTTTGATGACCGTATGGGAGCACGTCCATTGTCGCGTGTTATCCAGGAATACATCAAAAAACCACTGGCCGACGAAGTGCTGTTTGGACGCCTAAAGGACGGTGGGACAGTGAAAGTCAGCGTTATTACGGACAAGGACGGCAAGGATATTTTGGAGTTGGATTCAGTTGAATACAAAGCCATCAAACCNAAAAAGCCAGCCAAGCCCGCNAAGAAACGCGTGACCAAANCAAAACCNAGAAATTCGAAACCATCGGGAAAAGGCAAAGATGGNGGCCAAGGGTCNGTTCCTAAGGTCCCTCTTAAGACTTGATNTCGTCACGATTCAAATCAAAACTCATTTTGCAGATAAAAACAAAATGGAAAGCTGGCCAGGCGGCGAGGATGATTTGATGGAACAACTAGAACAACTGAAAAAAATGCTGGGCGATGCACAGGAGCGGTTAAAGCAAAATCCGGATTTTAAATTGGTGAACTCGCTGGAAAGCCTGATTGCCGATTTGGAAATAGCCTTCGGACCGATTGAGACGTCATCGAAGAAAGTTGAAACCACTGCTGAGGTTGTGGAAACGGCACCAGAAGTTTCTAATACAATTGCTCCTGTAGTTGCAGCAGCATTGACCGCTGAGATCGTCGAAGACGCGACAACCGAGATTGAAGAAGAAACGGTTGTTGAGGCCACAGAAGAAGTTTCTAACGAAACTGTTGAAGTGGCGGCAGAAGAGGCAAGTGTTGAAGCTGCAAGCGAAGTCGTTGCTGAAGAAGTAAGCGAAGAATTGTCTGCTGATGAAACTGCAATAGAAGAAGTTGTTGAAGCTGTAAGCGAAAAAACGCCAGAGCCTGAAGATATTGTTGAGGCCCTTGCAGCCATGCCTGAAGTTTCAGTTGATATGGAACCTACGCCAGAAATTGTTGAAGATGTTTTTGCAGTTGAGGCGAAGCAAGATATTGATTCAGTTCAATCAGATGCTCTTGAATCAAACCTTGAAGATGCACTCAATGAGATGATTGAGGCTAGCTCGGATGTTACGGAGAAAGATCCTCTGGAAAAAAGCAACCCTTTTAGCTCTATGGCTATCATGGCCTCAAACCGTTCGGCTAATGCAGCCAACTAACTAAATCATTCATCTGCGTTAATTGATAATAGCGGCACTGGTTTTCAGTGCCGCTATTTTTGTATGTGTTCAACTTAGGGCGGCGATTAGTTTATCTGCATTTTCCACAAGCATATTGGCTGCTTCTATATCTCCCGAATGAGGTCGTAACTTCACACCCTCAAAACGCGGAATGACGTGGACGTGCAGGTGAAACACCACCTGTCCGCCAGCACTTTCATTGAATTGCTGCACTGTAATACCATCGGCATCAAAGGCCTTCTTACTGGCGATTGCAATTTTCTTGGTGGTTTTCATAACCGCTGCCAAGGCCGCTTCGTCACAGTCATAAATATCACGAGCAGGTGACTTGGGAATGACCAAACAGTGGCCACTGCTTCTTGGCATGATATCCATGAAAACGAAGGTTGCGTCATCCTCATATACTTTGTTGCAGGGAATTTCCCCACGCAAAATTTTGGCGAAAATATTGTTGTCATCATACATGTGATTTAACCTTAGCTTTCTTTCTTAAAGGGTGAATGGGCCATTAGCGCTTCATTCTCCAATTGCACGTGGTGGCGTTCTGATTGCAGATAGTCCTCAATGGCATCCCTTAGGCCTGGATGGGCTATCCAGTGGGTGGAATGGGTGGTTACCGGTTCGTAGCCGCGCGATAATTTATGATCGCCCTGTGCGCCTGCTTCAACGCGTGACAGATTGTGGGTAATGGCAAATTCGATGGCCTGATAGTAGCAGACCTCGAAATGNAATAATGGGTGATCCTCGATGCAGCCCCAATGNCGCCCNTAGAGGCAATCANCNCCGATNAAGTTGATTGCACCGGCCACGTATCGTCCATCGCGCTTCACCATGATGAGNAGTATCTGATCNGCCATGGATTTACCGATCAGGGAATAGAATTCACGGGTGAGGTAGGGTTTGCCCCATTTNCGTGAGCCTGTATCCATATANAAGCGNAAGAATATNTCCCANANTTCTTCNGTTAGCTGNTCACCAGTGAGATGTTCAATNTCCANATCGCCCGACTTCAGGGCGGTCTTTCGTTCCTTGCGAATGTTCTTGCGNTTGCGCGAAGACAGGCTTGCGAGGAANTTTTCAAAATCNGTNAANNCGCGGTTTTTCCAATGAAACTGTTGATCTGTTCGNCGNAAATANTCTTGNGATTCTAGAAAATCCGCTTCATCTTCTTCCATGAAAGTGATGTGTGCCGAGGATGCGCCGTGGCGTTCGGTGAGTTGGCGAAGTCCTTGGGCCAGCGCCATTTTGGAAGCTTGCGCATTTGCGCCCTCAGGAACAAGCAGGCGCGGCCCGGTTGCTGGCGTGAACGGAATGCAGCTCTGGAGTTTTGGGTAATAATCACCACCGGCACGCATAAAGGCATCGGCCCAGCCATGGT
>JAESSK010000223.1 GCA_016764155.1 Rhizobiaceae bacterium | reverse complement strand
CGGCCAATTATTCTGGCAATTGGTTTTCCGGAAAATTTTGAAACAACGCCGTAAGCTTTTTCGATTGTCGGGTCACTTGCACCAAGCAGAGCCACGGCGAAATAATTCATCAGCGCCCGTTTGCATTCATGCTGCAGGGCATCGGTCATTTGCCGCTCTGAGAAATCAACCGCAAATTGCGCCAGGACCTTCGATGGTTCAGATGCCTCCGCAGCGTCTTTGGCAATTGCCGAAATGATCGCGGAAAGGGTCATTGCCCGACCACGCTGGTAACGGTCCATCCACCATCAATCGGGAAGGACGCGCCGGTAATGCTGCCGCTGGCAGCGCCGCAAAGGAAGACCATCATGGCGGCAACGCTATCGGATTCCACAAAATCTCCATCAGGCTGACGACCTACTAAAAACTGCGCTTTGGCCTCCTCTTCGGAAATGCCGTCATCGGCGACCATCGCATCAATCATGCTACCGCTTAGTGATGTGTTCACGGCTCCGGGGCAAACTGAATTACAGGTGACACCGGACCTTAGGGTCTCCATAGCAATGGCCCTGGTCAGGCCCAATAGCGCTGTTTTGGTGGTGATATAGCTGGCGCGATTACCCGTTGCCAAAGTACCGAAAACCGAGGAGACATTTATGATGCGCCCCCATTTTTGTTGGCGCATTGCGGGCAACGCCAGACGTATGGTGTGAAACGCGGATGTGAGATTAACGGAAATTGCTCGATCCCAGTCGGCTGGATCGGTTTCTTCTACCGGTCCGAAAAAGCGGACGACCGCGTTGTTGACGACAATATCAACCTTGCCAAATCGATCCGTTGCAGTTGCAAACATCTCTTCGATTGCATGATGATCACCCACATCAGCACCATGAAAAATGGCGTCGGTGCCAAAATCATCCCGAATAGCTTTTGCAAGGGTGGAGCCCGCTTCGTCGCCTTCGATGCCGTTGAGAACCACATTGCATCCCTCGGCAGCAAACGAGCGGGCAGCAGCCAAACCAATTCCGGCTGTCGAACCAGTAACTAGGACCGTCCTACCCTTCAAAAGCACCTCCCCAGGCTACTTTAAGCTAACTTTTCAAAAGCTTATGATAGCGGTAACATTTTGTCAAGCAAGACGATTTATTGGTGTATCAATGGGAAATTTTAAAGAAAATTCAGTGACTTAAGTGCTTTGTCTTTGGGTGATTTTAAAACCAAGATCTTTTGTAACGACACTGGTTTCGCGACCCTCGATGCGGCTGATAATGATTTCAGCTGCCTCATGCCCGATAGCAACCCGGGGGATTTGCAGAGAGGTGATTGAGGGAGTCATGTGTTGCAAAATTGCCAAATCATCAAAGCTTGCTATGGCGATATCTTCGGGAATTTTGATGTTTCGATGCTTGCATTCAAACGCCGCGCCGGCTGCCATAATATCACCTGCGAAAAACACCGCGTCTGGTTTGGTCTCTATTTGCAACAGCCTCGTCAAAGCATCGCGGCCAGCTTCCAGACTTGAAGAAGCTTCGATCATCAAGGAACCATCCACCTTGATGCCCAGTTCATCTAATGCAGCCAGATACCCGTCGCGGCGCAATCTGGCACGGTTATTATTTTCAGTCAGCATGGCCACAAAACCGATGCGCTTATAACCTTTTTTTACAAGGAACGCCGTCATTGCTTTTGACGCTTCAAAGTTTGAATAGCTGACTGACATATCCATTGGTTCGGCAAGCAAATCGCCAGTTTCCACAACGGGAATTCCGGCATTTGATATCATCGCCATGGTACGTTCCGAATGCAGAGTATTGTGCAGGATCATGCCACCAACCCGTTGGCCCAGAAAAGCCTCGACCAGTTTTTCTTCCTCTTCCAATAGATGACCGCTATCGGCAATCAGCAATAGATAGCCTTTTTTGGAAAGAACGTCGGAGGCTGCCTGAATGGTTTCGGCAAACAGCGAGTTTTTAAGGCTGGGCAAAATGATGCCGATGGTATTTGAGCGATTGGAAGCAAGGCTGCCTGCCAGACGGTTGGGCACGTATCCGGTTTGTTCAATCGCCTCGAGTATTTTGGCGCGGGTCTTTTCGGACACCATGTCGGGATTGCTCAACGCGCGCGAGACTGTCATGGGCGAGACATTGGCGCGCCGCGCCACGTCGTTCATCAATACCCCACGATTATCTCCTGAACGGCTCGCTTTTTTCATTTCCGGCCTGGTTACTCCATAAGTTAGATCACCTTCGCTTTTCTACGAAACACTCAGATGATCTAATCTTTTGTTTTACGCACTTCTTGCCGAAAACCGGACCCCACTTTTCGGGAAGTGCTCTAACTCACGCCGCGAAACCTATAATGGAGAACTCGTAGGATCAATATCTAAACGCATGATCCAGTTCTCCATACCGGGTTTTGCTGCCGGATAGATCGAGCCGACCAAGGGATCATGCCCCGGAATAATGTGTCTTGGTGAATCTGCAAGGCGTCTTACTGTTTTATAGCCTTCAAGCAGGGCACTAACATTCTCAACCACCGTGAAGCTCCGATTGCTGCCGATATGCTCGTAAAAATGTGAGGCGTCGGAGGCGAGCATAACGTATCCGCGTTTTGTTTTGACCCTGACGATTTGTAATCCGCGTGCGTGGCCTCCGACAAGATGCAGTGTAATGCCCGGGTAAAGCTGATCATCGCCATCATAAAATTCAACGCGCTTATCATAAACACGGCGCACCATGGCCAGTACATCTTCCATTTCATAAGGGTGCTGCAATAAATCATGGCACATGCAGCGGCCGGTAGAATAGGCCATCTCGGTATCTTGAAGATGGAACCGTGCATTGGGAAACAGATCATTATTGCCCGAATGATCATAATGCATGTGGGTTATCACCACATCATCGATTTTCATCGGATCAATATCCAAGGCCTTTAAGCCATCAACCACCGGGCTGGTGATGGTGCGCCCGCGCAATTCTGCGCCACGCTGATCAAGGCCTGTATCGACGATGATGGTGCGTTCGGCATTGGCAACGACCCAGACATAATATTGCAGCGGCATCGGCCCGTCATGGGGATCACCGCCCAGAAAATTTTCCGTCCTTCTTTTATCCAGTCTGGCATAATTGATGGCATAGATTTCATAAATATCGTCGCTCATTGTGGTCTCCTCCCCAACGAATTGCTTTAGTGCTTTGCTCTATTTTTTGACACTGCGAATTTCCACACCTGCCCATTCCTCGACCACTTTTGCGATGCAGGTGAAATCAGATTCCGGNCCANANTTNGCNTTNGTNATGGCNAGCATCTGGCGCACTGCGGCACCGGCAACCATCGGCACACCCATGGCTTCGGCTTCATCAATGCAGAGCCGCACGTCCTTATAGGAAAGGCCGGTGGCAAAACCAAAATCGAAAGTNCCGGTCAATATAGCGCGAGGGAATTTATCCTGAATGGCTGAATTGCGTCCGCTGCTNACNTTGATNATATCNATCATCACGTCAGGATCGAGNCCNGCCTTCACAGCCATNGCCATCACTTCAGAAGAAACAACCANNGCTGATGCGGCAAGCAANTTATTNCCAAGTTTTGCCACCTGCGCCATTCCNGCATCTTCGCCAACAAAGAATGGTTTNCCGAAATTACTGACCAATGGCTCTACGCGGTCGCAAGTANCTTTTGGTCCNGACAACATCAGTGCCAATGTTCCGGCAACGGCTCCNGCAACGCCGCCACTTACCGGGCAATCTACCCAAGTGATATTTTTTTCAGCCAGAGCTTCGGATACACGCTTTGCAACGCCGGGTCCGGTAGTGGATAAATCCACCATGATTTTCACTTTAGAGCCCGAAGAAATACCCGCATCGCCCAGCGCCACCTGTTCCAAAATTTGCGGCATTGGCAGGCTGGTCATGACGATTTCAGCAGCAGATGCCACAGCCTCAGAGGAAGCAGCCTTCTGCGCGCCCTTCGCAACAAGCGCATCAATGGCTGCGTCATTGGCATCAAAAATGATCACCTCATGGCCTGCTGCCAGCAGGCGCTCAACCATTGGACCGCCCATTCTGCCGACACCTACAAAACCCAATAATTCGTTGCTCATGTTCTTCTCCCGTTGATTTTTAGCTGCATATTTTCTGGTCATATTGCACCAGGATTACTCGCTTCGATCGAGCAGGTTGATGAATATCTCCCAAAATGTTACCGCTATCATGTATCAGCAAAACACATTATGCAACAGCGTGTCAGGGGCNAATGGTAGATTGCTCAAGTGGTGGAAGGATTGGACAACTGGATTTCCAACGTAGAATTTGACATCTTCAACGGGTGTTTGCAGACTGTAATCATAAGCGTTTTTAAAGGGTTAGGGCATGACTGAAATTCAATCGACTGATCATCAAAAACTTATTGGAGCCAGTTTGGGAGCGGTGCGTGAAACCATCCGCAATGGGCAGTATTGCGGCCACACATCCGGTTTGGCTGCGGGACATTTACAATGCAATCTGGCAATTCTTCCCAGCGAATATAAAGACGATTTCCTGGAATTTTGCCTGTCAAACCCGAAACCATGCCCACTTGCTGGCGTCTCAGGTCTGGGTGAGGCGNTTGTGCCGGATTTGGGNAAANATATTGATATCCGCACCGACCTGCCACAATATTTCATCTATCGTGATGGTCAATTGAGCGAACAGGTTTCAGATATATCNACCCTATGGCGCGATGATTTGACGGTGTTTGCCATTGGCTGNTCGTTCACATTCGAGCACGCTTTAATGAAGGCTGGCATANCCATGAAGCATTTGGAACAAAACATTACCGTGCCGATGTTNCGCACATCTNTCGAGACAATTGCCAAGGGTCCNTTTCATGGGGGCATGGTTGTNTCGATGCGTCCGATTAAGAAAACAGACGTCGATCAGGTCATGGAAATTTGTGANCGCTTTCCCCTGTCACACGGCACACCTATTCATGTGGGAGAGCCAAAAGAGATCGGCATTGATGATCTTCAAACCCCTGATTGGGGGGATGCTGTTCAAATCTCACCGGATGAANTTCCGGTTTTTTGGGGATGTGGTGTGACGCCGCAAGCGGCGATCATTCGGGCAAAAATTCCATTTTGCATCACCCACGCGCCCGGCTCGATGCTGATTTGCGATGTTGACGAGACCTATTTGGGCCCAAATATTCGGTAACACCGTCTACTTTACGCGTCTTATCTATAGGCTTTCCGCCACCCATTGGAGCGTGCTTCCTGTTCGGAGCAAAACCAACGCTCCCCTCTTCGGCTAGAAATTTTGGTGCTGTTATAGTCCAGCTGCCCGGGTATATGATAAATTCGCTCGCCCTTGTTGTAGCTTATATTGCCTTTGATATTGCAGGATCCACCAATTTTTTTGGCACCTGCTGGCGGCCGTGATCCCTGTGTTATCCCGTCATTTTGACTCAGAGTGCCCTGCTGGTTCAAGATGATTTGCGCGTCTAGTTGGTTGATAGCGCCTTGAAATGAAACACCCCCCAGCCAACCAGCAATCAAAGCAACCCCAGCAACGGATGCACTCCAGTGAGAGCGCACCTTGCGCGACTTTTCTCGCCGAGAACCAATTTTCGTTTCATCTCCCATGCGGGGAAATTACTCAAAAATACCTAAGTACAAATAAATTTATTAAGTAAACTTGAATACAGTTCAAGCTTATTCCAAACTTTCCATAATCATCGTTCCAGCACCTGTATTTGAAATCGGGATGTGATAGTTTTGATGACTTGAGATTACTTTGTCTCCCAGTGCACCGCGCATCATCATCCACATCAGAAATTCCGTTCCCTGCGCCCCTGCTTGGCGAACCAGTTCGTGGCGTGAGATTTTTGTCAGCTCTTCGGGATCACTGACGATTTTTTCCATGCACATGAGATCGAACTTTTTATTGATCAGCCCGGCGCGCTCGCCATCAAGCTGGTGCGAGAGACCGCCAGTACCCAGCACAACGACTTTGACATCTTCAGGATAAGAACGAATGGCTTTACCAAGGGATTTTCCAAAATCAAGCGCGCGCTTCAGTGTTGGTAACGGATGCTGAACCGTATTGGCGCAAATCGGGATGACCTTTGGCATATCGACACGGTCTGGCCAGAATAATTGCATCGGCACGGTAAAACCGTGATCAACCTTNATCTCCTGACANGANGTAATATCGAATTCGTCCTCCACCATCCCTTCAATAATATGCCATGAAAGTTCGGGGGCGCCTGCATAAGGTGGCAGGGTAGGAAGTCCCCAGCCCTCGTCAGCATTATGATATTCAAGGGCCGCGCCAATCGCAAAAGTCGGCATTTTATCGAGAAAGAAATTGAGCCCGTGATCATTGTAAATCACGATAGCTACGTCTGGCTTATGGTCACTGAGCCAATCGCGTATGGGCGGGTAACCATCAAAAAACGGCTTCCAATATGGATCCTCAAACATTTCATTGGCAATCGCGTTACCTACGGCTGGAATGTGAGATGTGGTCAGCCCTCCAATAATTTTGGCCATATCAATCTCCTGCTTTTCTGAGTTTTTCTTTAAATTCGTCTACCGTCATTCCGGTTTGCTGGGCGCCTACATCCTGAACGGACAGGTTGTAGATGCCTGCAAATTTGGCCAAATAGTAAATATTGCCACCGGCAGCGATCAGCTCCAGAACGTTTTTGTTTCGACAAGCTTGTTTGTGAGCCTCATTAAGACCGAATTTATTAAAATAGGCTTCTGGATCTTCGAGATACTCATCTCTCGCCTCAGCGTCATTGAACGAATAACACATCTTGTTGAGGGGGTATCCCTTCATCGCCTGCTTGCCATCAAACAGCGTCGTTCCAGGAATCGGCGAATGGTGATGAAACTTATCTATGTCCATGAAAGTTCTCCCTTTTCTCCCGGCCATCGGAACAAAAACATCCGCACCGGAATTCTGCTTGGCGTATCTATTGTGTGACTAACCTCTCAATTGTTCAGCACAAACTCAAATCGATTTCGCGATTTAGTCAATAAGTTTTTGCTATAGCTAATACGGTTTGCTAATGTTTTCAGGCAGAACAATTGAACCGGGGCAACTAATATGAATTCTGAAATTCCAAATTTAAGGCATCTGAGAATATGCCTGAAGGTGGCCGAGAGCGAGAGTGTCAGTGCGGCATCAAAAGAGGTTTTTTTATCCCAGCCTGCTATTTCTCAGGCGATATCAAAGTTGGAAAAAATGCTGGGTTCCACCCTCTTTGACCGGCGGCCAAATGGGATGTTTCCAACCAGTTCCGGCAAGTTATANCTNAAACGNACGGAGCGGGCCCTTGATCTNCTGAAAAANGGNGCAAGCCTTGCAACCCGCGCCAGCCCCAAGAAACCGAGCAACAATCAGGAACATTTTTACCGGTTTATTACCGCTGCCCAATTGCGGGCGCTTATTGCGGTTTCCCGGGCAAACAATTTCACCATCGCCGCCAATAATGTGGGCGTATCTCAACCGACATTACACCGTGCAGCGCATGATCTTGAAAAGCTTTCCGGCATGGCCCTGTTCAAAGCTTATCGGCGCGGGGTTAAACTGACAGAACCGGCAAAAATCCTCGTGCGATACGCCATGCTTGCGGCTTCNGAATTACGCCANGCCTTTAACGAGATACAGGAAAACCTGACTGATGAACCGGGTCAAACCACNAGAATATATGTGGGNGCNNTACCNCTGGCACGATCAAATATTCTTCCCGTCAGCATCGGNAAATTNATTGCNGATTNTGANAANGTGCAAATTCANGCCATTGATGGCCCCTATAANGAGCAATTGAAAAAGCTNCGGCACGGGGATATCGATTTCATTATCGGNGCGCTTCGGGGACAGGAAGTTGCNAGTGATATTGTNCAGGAAACGCTGTTTGTGGACACACTCGCGGTGGTTGTGCGCAANGGGCATCCGCTTATATCNCAACCCNATATCACNGTTGAAAAACTGCTTCAATATGACTGGATTGCTCCGGCACGAGGNACGCCTACCGGTGATTATCTATATCAAAAGCTGGGCATTGCCGACATGTATGCGACACCGGTGAAAGTTGTTTCCAGTTCGCTGGTTCTNGTGCGGTCTCTGCTTTTGAACAGTGATTGTGTGACCATTATTTCGACTCACCAGATCGAGGACGAACTCAAACAAGGCATATTGGTTTGCATCCCGCTGGATATGACTGATAGCGAGCGTGAAATAGGTGTGGCCTATCGCAAGGGNTGGTANCCGACCCCTCTCCAGACCCAGCTATTGAACATTATTCGCTCGCTGAGTGCNGANCTNTAANNCGANCGATCNCTCANCCATCATGCAAAAATTGNATACCCTTTGTGAAGAATCAATTATCGNNNCTNNCATACTNNATGTTAGAATTTNGACTGATTAAACATTTCGGAGACTGATATGAAATTATGTGTAGCGGGCGCTGCCGGGGCCTTTGGTATGAAGCATCTTGATGCGCTGGAAAAAATTGACGGTGTCGAGGTTACTTCTGTTGTTGGCCGCTCGCTTGAAGGCATTAAAGCATTTGCAGACGGGCGCGGCATTGCCCACGCAACCGATGATTTGGCGGAGAGTCTTGCTCGCGATGATGTGGATGCTGTCATTCTTTCGACACCCACCCAAATGCATGCGGCGCAGGCAATCCAGTGCCTCAAGGCCGGAAAACATGTGTTGGTGGAAATTCCGATGGCCGACAGTCTGGCGGATTCCGAGGCGCTGGTGCGGGTACAAAAAGAAACCGGTAAGGTCGCGATGGCTGGTCATGTACGACGGTTTAATCCTTCGCACCAATGGATACATAATAAGATTAAAGCGGGCGAATTGCACATCCAGCAAATGGACGTGCAGACTTTTTTCTTCCGCCGCACAAACACCAATGCATTGGGAGAACCACGTAGCTGGACCGACCATTTGTTGTGGCATCATGCCTGCCACAGCGTTGATTTATTCCAATATCAAACAGGGGAAACCGCTGAAAAAGTCTTTGGTTTACAGGGGCCAATTCACAAAGATCTCGGCATTGCCATGGATATGAACATTGGCATGAAGGTGCCGTCGGGCGCAATTTTTACCCTGTCATTATCATTTAATAATGATGGTCCTTTCGGGACGTTCTTTCGCTATATCTGCGAGGAAGGCACCTACCTTGCCCGATACGATGACCTTTATGACGGGTATGACAAACAGATTGATTTGTCAGACGTTGCGGTTTCCTCCAATGGCATTGAGCTGATTGATCGAGAGTTCATTTCAGCCATTCGGGATGGTTGCGAACCCAATGCGTCATTTGCCCAATGCCTTTCAACAATGCAGGTTCTGGATCAAATCGAAAGAGGGTTTGACGGGTAATTGTTTGATATCACGTATAAATTTCATCAAGGTCGAATTACGCCTGTGTGTTGACATGACCTGAATATGTACATATCAACGACGATATGGCTTCCTTGACCAAGAAAAATGTACGACCGTACAAATCCGCATCCAAAAGCACTCCGGAACTGATTCTGGATGCTGCGGAAGAATTGATGTCGCGACGTGGGTTTCACGGGGTTTCCATCCGTGAAATCGCTTCTCTGGCTGAGGTCCACCTGGGCAGCGTTACGTATCATTTCGGCACCAAGGAAAACCTTCTCGAAGCAATCTATGAGCGCCATGCGCAGCCGATGAATTTGCGGCGGAGCGATTTGCTGGCGGAAGCATCCCGCATCACAAATTTGAGCGAGCGGCTATTGGCAATCGTCAGGGCATTCGTAGTGCCGGCGTTCTCGTCCCAATCGGATGTCTCTGGCGGAGGTGCCCGTTTTACCCGCGTGCGCGCTATTCTTTCGATGGAAGGTAATGAGGCTGCACAGAAAATTATCGCTAATCATTTCGACGAAACCAGTGCTGCCTTTGTTGATGCAGTTTTGGAATGTTGTCCAAAAGCCGACCGCAACTCGGTGGTGTGGCGTTGTCACTTCCTGCTCGGTTCTCTCTATTATACGCTGGTGAGCGGTGAGCGGATTGACCGCCTCACCCATGGAGAAACTTCCGGCGCAGATCATCAGCGCGCTATTGATGAATTATCCCATACCTTTGCCGCCGCCTTCAGCGATTTGGCGAACACTAACAAGGAGCAAAGCTGATGATTTCGGAAACCCACAACAATCTAAGCACAATGGCCTCAAAGGTTGCATCAGTGCTTGCCGTTATCATGACAATCGCCTGTATCCTTTGGAACATTGATGCGCCGACCCGCATGGGTGTGGCAGTGTTGACCGAACAATATATGGCACTGCAACTTGGGCTTGCTATTTGTATCGTTTTTCTGATTTCCGGTTTCAAAAGAGCGGGACCGGACGAGGTTAGCTCTCCTGGAATTATCGACATATGCCTCGCTATTATTGGCTTGGGCGTATTGCTCTATGCCGCTGCTTATTATGCAGAATTGCTCAGTGAACAGGCTTACCGCCCGCCCATCCTGACTCTGATTGGATCGGTAGTTGTTATTCTGGTTCTGGAGGGCGTGCGCCGCCGCTCCGGCTGGGCACTGTTTTTCATCGTATCGGTATTTTTCACCTATGCATTGTTCGCCCATAAGGTTCCCGGACCTTTGATTGGCCGCGAAATGTCGCCAGTGAAACTTGTTCAATATGTGGGCTTTGATCCAAGCGCCGTGTTCTCAACCCCTCTAGCTGTGGGAACAATCATCGTTCTTTTGTTCGTGTTTTTCGGGCAGT
>JAESSK010000222.1 GCA_016764155.1 Rhizobiaceae bacterium | reverse complement strand
GCCGCTGCACTCTATAAGGCGATGGTGGATGATGACGGGGCGAATACGGATTTTTCCGGCATGATAAATTTTCTCAAAACCATGAAGCGAGATTGATATGAGCGATGTTGTCTTAAGCGAAGTTAGGGGCCGTGTGGGCATTCTAACCGTCAATCGTCCTAAAGCACTGAATGCAGTGAATATGGAAATGCTGGAGCAATTAATTTCCAAGGCCAAGGCCTTTGATCTTGATGATGCCATTGGCTGTATCCTCATCACCGGTAATGAAAAAGCATTCATTGCCGGGGCCGATATTTTGGAGATGAAGGATAAATCCTTCCTTGATATGTATAAGACGGACGGGCCAGCCCAATGGAGTGAATTTGCTGCCATTCGCACGCCGATTGTTGCTGCGATCTCCGGCTATGCGCTGGGCGGTGGTTGTGAAATTGCGATGATGTGCGATGTGGTTCTTGCTGCGGATAATGCGAAATTTGGCCAACCTGAAATCAAGCTCGGGGTTATCCCCGGCTGGGGCGGTACCCAGCGTATGGCGCGTGCCATTGGTAAGGCCAAGACGATGGATATGGTTCTTACTGGCCGCATGATGGATGCGGAGGAAGCGGAGCGCTCCGGTCTGGTGGCACGAGTGCTGCCACTGGAAGGATTTCTTGATGCGGCGATCGAAATCGCGACACAGATTTCAGGATTTTCCAAGCCTTCGACTATGGTCGGTAAGGAAGCGGTGAATCGCGCCTTTGAAAGCAGCCTACAAGAGGGTATCTTGTTTGAACGACGCACTTTTTATTCTCTGTTTGCGACCGAAGATCAAAAAGAGGGCATGAGTGCGTTTGCCGAAAAACGTAAGGCTGAATTTAAGCATCGATAGGAAGTACCTATGCAAGATATCATCGGAGAACTGGAATCACGCCGCGAGCAGGCACGCCTTGGTGGCGGGCAAAAGCGTATTGATACCCAGCATGCCAAAGGCAAACTGACAGCGCGTGAGCGCATTGATTTGCTGCTCGATGAGGGTTCTTTTGAAGAATATGATATGTTCGTCGCCCATCGCTGCAATGATTTTGATATGGGCGATACCAAAATTCCTGGCGATGGTGTTGTTACCGGCTGGGGCACGGTCAATGGCCGGATGATCTATGTTTATTCGCAGGATTTTACCGTATTTGGCGGTTCGCTCTCCGAGACCCATGCGAAGAAAATCTGCAAGATTATGGATATGGCCATGAAGAATGGCGCGCCAATTATCGGGATCAATGATTCCGGTGGTGCGCGTATTCAGGAAGGCGTTGCGTCGCTCGGCGGTTATGCGGATGTGTTCCAGATGAACACGCTGGCTTCCGGCGTGGTGCCGCAAATTTCCATGGTGATGGGGCCATGTGCTGGCGGGGCGGTTTATTCGCCCGCGATGACCGATTTCATTTTTATGGTGCGCGACAGTTCCTACATGTTTGTCACCGGTCCTGATGTGGTGAAAACCGTCACCAATGAAATTGTGACTGCCGAAGAGCTGGGTGGGGCAAAGACCCATACCAGCATATCATCTGTGGCGGATGGGGCCTATGATAATGACATTGAGGCGCTGGCAGCCTTGCGGCGCTTTATTGATTTTATGCCTTTGAACAATCGGGAAAAACCGCCAACCCTACCGTTTTATGATGAGTCTGATCGGGTCGATCATTCGCTGGATACGCTCATTCCGGATAATCCGAATACGCCNTATGACATCAAAGAGCTGATTTATAAGATCGCTGACGAGAACGATTTTTTCGAAATTCAAGAAGACTACGCCAAGAATATTGTGACCGGTTTTATCCGCATTGAAGGATCGACTGTCGGTGTGGTGGCCAACCAACCTTTGGTGCTGGCAGGTGTGCTTGATATTAATTCATCACGCAAAGCAGCGCGTTTNGTGCGCTTTTGTGATTGCTTCAGNATTCCAATTTTAACNTTGGTGGATGTGCCTGGTTTCTTGCCCGGNACNTCGCAGGAATANGGTGGTGTCATCAAACATGGCGCNAAATTGCTGTTTGCTTATGGNGANGCGACNGTCCCGAAAGTGACGCNGATTACCCGCAAAGCCTATGGCGGCGCATATGATGTGATGGCCTCGAAACATTTGCGNGGCGACGTAAATTACGCATGGCCNACTGCNGAAATTGCGGTNATGGGTGCCAAGGGNGCAACTGAAATTCTCTATCGCTCAGAATTGGGTGATAAAGAAAAAATTGCCAAACGTGCGCAGGATTATGAAAACCGTTTTGCCAATCCGTTTGTGGCCGCTGAAATGGGTTTCATTGATGATGTGATCATTCCNCGCAATACNCGNATGCGGTTGGCGNGAGCATTTGCAAGCCTGCGCAACAAGNATTTGCANAACCCGTGGAAGAANCANGATAATATNCCNCTNTAGNATTATGAGGTGAGGAANACATGAAGCATTTTGTAAAAATTTTGTTGGTNATTGTTCTTTGTTTTGTACCCGTTGTNGGGCAGGCAAAAGAAACTCCAATGTGGGAAGGCGTTAAAAAGACAACTAGCCAGCAGGCAGCAGATAAGGCNTTTCTTCGCCACATGAAGAANCTAACCAGAGGAAATATGNCCGTTGGCGCTCGTNATGCCATTAAAAAAGGATGGCAATTTGTAGCTAAGCGAAATCCCGATATGGCAATCAAGCGTTTTAATCAGGCATGGCTGATGAAACCAAACAATCCGAATATACATTGGGGATTTGCCATTGCGACTTTTATGCAGGGAGCGCCACTTTCGGTTGTCGAGAAACATTTCAAGAAAGCTGAAAGAAGATTGAAAAAGGCCGCGCTTTATTCCGACCATGGACGTATTCTTGGGGAACGGAAAAAGTATAAAAAGGCCATTATTTATTTTAAGAAATCTCTGGCCATAAATCCACGCCATCGGGATGGACACGCAGGCATGTGGATGGCATCCAAGGCGCTGGGTGATAAGGCAACTGCAAAAAAACACAGAAAGCTAATGTAGTAGAATTATGATATCTGCACACAACATACAGATAGAATTAGTGCGCACTTTTGCAACCTGCGTATTAATGATCCGTAGAATCTACGCAAATTGTACCAAATTTATTGCCAAAAGAGTATGAACTGACGATGTCTTATTGGGCTGAAATTCTGGATGCTTTGCGGGATCACACGGTGGTTTTTTCTGCAGTGGCGAGTGTTGCCAGTGTGGTTGCCGCTTTTGCTGCCTGGCTTGCTGCTCGTTCCTCTTCGCTGGCCGTTCAGCAATCCAGAGACCAGATGGAAGACGATGCGATAGCGCGGAAAATCGATAGAACATTTTCCCATAGTCCTTATCGAACCTCACGGTTTCATATCGCGCGAATGAGATTGCAAAAAGCATATCCGCAGCTAAAAATTGGCGTTGATATTTTTGATGGGGTAGTACTTACGAAGTCCAGTGATCTAACCTACCGGGTCAATGGGGCAATCAAAGAAGACTATGTCGATGATCTGGTGATGGTGGCAAATATGTGGGGCCAGATGGCCTCGGAGCATAAGCTTGGGCTACT
This sequence comes from Rhizobiaceae bacterium, assembly GCA_016764155.1. Lineage (GTDB taxonomy): Bacteria > Pseudomonadota > Alphaproteobacteria > Rhizobiales > Rhizobiaceae. The sequence goes on along the minus strand of JAESSK010000222.1, from coordinate 2,286 downwards.
GGATGAAATGGTCGCTCGCGAAGTGTTGCGTTATAATTTTATGAAATTTTGTCATGTATTTGACGATTGGTTGCATCGCGGAGATCGCGATCGCCAATATAATGATTCCCTACTCCTTTATGAAGAATGGCTGAAATAATGGCACTTCCCTATATGCTTAAACATCGAAAATTCCCTTCCGGGCTTACCGGAACCGGGTTTCAATTTACGCTTCGCCGCGCTAATCCGCGCGGGGTGACGGAACTGCGCGAGCGGGTTCGGCATGCGGATCGTGCGCCCAGGGATCGCAAAGCGGATGCTGCCTTTTTACATGCGCTTTGGCATTATTTTGGAATGGAACCCTTTGAGCGGGGTAATCTGGACGCGGGACGTTTATGCTGGCTGTATGGTAAAGAGGTGGTGCCTGCGGAAGACCCGTTTGATAGGGCCAGTTATGAAGCATTGCTTCGGATTGACGAGAAAGTAGCACGCAGGAACTTTCCTGATGCATTTGAAGATGTGTTTGAGGTTTAAGGACTGAAAATGTTTAAGAAAATACTGATTGCAAATAGAGGCGAAATTGCCTGTCGTATCATCAAAACCGCAAAGCGGATGGGGATCGTTACGGTAGCGGTATATTCTGATGCGGATCGCAATGCATTGCATGTTAAGATGGCGGATGAAGCCATTCATATTGGCCCTTCAGCTGCTTCTGAATCCTATATTGTGATCGATAAAATCATGGATGCGATCAAGCAATCGGGCGCGGAAGCAGTGCATCCGGGCTATGGGTTTTTGTCGGAAAATCCGAAATTTGCCAAGGCGCTTGAAAAGGCCAATGTTGCCTTTATTGGGCCTCCTGTCGGCGCGATTGAAGCTATGGGCGACAAAATTACTTCGAAGAAACTGGCCGCGGAATCTGGTGTTTCAATTGTGCCGGGTCATATGGAATTGATTGAAGACGCAGACGAAGCGGTGAAGATTTCAAACGAAATCGGTTATCCGGTGATGATCAAAGCATCGGCTGGCGGTGGCGGCAAAGGGATGCGGATTGCGTGGAATGACGAGGAGGCTCGTGAAGGGTTTCAATCGTCGAAAAATGAAGCGGCAGCCTCGTTCGGGGATGACCGGATTTTCATTGAAAAATTTATCACGCAACCGCGCCATATCGAAATTCAGGTGCTGGGCGATAAGCATGGCAATTGCATTTATCTGGGCGAGCGGGAATGCTCGATCCAGCGCCGTAACCAAAAAGTAACCGAAGAAGCACCGTCACCATTTCTTGATGAAGCGACGCGCAAATCCATGGGCGAAGAAGCGGTGGCGTTGGCGAAAGCGGTTGATTATTGTTCGGCTGGTACGGTGGAGTTCATCGTTGACGGGGAAAAGAATTTCTATTTTCTTGAGATGAATACGCGGCTGCAAGTGGAGCATCCGGTGACTGAACTGATCACAGGAATTGATCTGGTGGAACAGATGATCCGGGTTGCCTATGGCGAGAAGCTTTCGATCAAGCAAGACGATGTGAAACTTAATGGTTGGGCGATTGAATCGCGGCTTTATGCGGAAGATCCTTATCGTAATTTTTTACCTTCCATCGGGCGGCTGGTGCAGTACCGTCCTCCTGCTGAAGGGGAGTTTGATGGTGTCATTGTTCGTAATGATACCGGGGTTTATGAGGGCGGCGAGATTTCGATGTATTACGATCCGATGATCGCTAAGCTTTGCACATGGGGCAAAGACCGCGCGACGGCGATTGAAGCGATGTCCAAGGCGCTTGGGTCATTCGAGATTGAGGGTATTGGCCACAATTTGCCGTTTCTCTCAGCGGTGATGGATCATGAGCGGTTTCGTTCCGGAAATATCACCACGGCGTTTATTGAAGAGGAATATCCTGACGGATTTCAGGGAGTAGAACTGGGCTTAGATGACCGTAGAAAAATAGCTGCTGCTTCTGCTGTACTAAATATGATTGCACAACTTCGGCGGACCCGGATTACCGGCACGATTGCTAATCACAAGCGGGTGGTGAAAGAGGACTGGGTTGTTCATATTGACGACGATCATTTTAAACTCCATCTCAATATTCGCGATGAAGGGGCGATGGTTTCCCTCTCCAACGGAGGATCGGATCTAGAACTCGACGTAACCACCGATTGGCGACCGGGCGATAGCCTTGCTAATATGACCATCGATGGCGAAGCGGTTGCGCTGAAGGTCACACGTCAAACGGCTGGCTACCGCGTGCGCTACCGCGGTGCGGATATGGACGTCAAAGTGTTCTCTGCGCGACAGGCAGAACTGTCG
>JAESSK010000221.1 GCA_016764155.1 Rhizobiaceae bacterium | reverse complement strand
TTCAGCCATCATCGCCTCCCCGCTTGCGCATCAACTTTTCGGAAAACCAATCGGAAAGCAGAAGCGCTGCGAAAGAAATGGCGATCGCCGTGACGATCAATATCAACGCCTGAGCGTCACCATTGGGGCTTTGCAGCAGCGAATATACGGCCAGAGAAATGGTCTGGGTTTCGCCGGGAATATTTGAAACAAAAGTGATCGTCGCGCCGAATTCACCCAAGGCTTTGGCAAAGCCAAGCACGAGGCCAGCCAAGATACCGGGAAGAGCCAGCGGCAGAGAGATGGTGAAAAAGGTGGTCCATTTTCCGGCACCCAAGGTCGATGCAATGTTCGTAAGGTTTCCGTCAATGGATTCAAAGGCCAGACGCATGGGCCGCATCATCAAAGGGAATGCCATGACCGCGGCGGCAAGGGCCGCACCAGTCCAGCGAAAGCCGAATGAAACTCCGAACCAATCGGAAAGGAAAATGCCCACTGACCCTTTTGGCCCCATCACTATCAAAAGCAAATAGCCTGTAACCACCGGCGGCATGACCAGCGGGATATGGGCCAAGGCATTGAGGATGCTCTTGCCGGGAAAGCTCCAATTGGCCAGCGCATAGGCCATGAAGATGGCAGGGCCGATTGCCATGATCACCGCAAGGCCAGCGACCTTGAGGGAAAGCAACACAATTTCGAGATATTCAGGCGAAAGCAAACTTATGCTCCGGTTGGCAAAATTTCTATTTACCAGTTACAGCGCTAAAACCAAACTTTTGCAAGATGGCTTGTGCCGATGGCGATATGAGATATTTGAGAAACGCTTCGGCGGTTGGCTTTGCGGTGTTGGTCAATGCGGCCAGATACTGTATTTTTGAATGGCGTTTCTCGTCAAATCGGTAGGCCAGCGCTACCCTTGGATCGACCATCAAATCAGATTTATAAACAATCGCGAGCGCTANATCTCCCCGNGCCACCATGGCGAGCGCGGTTCGTACATTTTCTGTCAAAACCGCATGGGGGCGAAAGGCTTGCCATTTGCCGAGGTTTTCCAGCGCCTCTTTGGCGTAGCGACCGGCGGGNACAGACTGAGGGTTGCCCATGGCAAATCTGACTTCATCCATGATATTCAACGGCGATTGAACCGTGGTGACATCTGCCTTCATCGCAATTANCAGCTGGTTCGAAGCAATGACTTCAANCGAGCCTTCATTGATTGCCTGTTTTTCAGACAAATATTCCATCCNTTGTTTATCGGCGGATATGAAAATATCGGCAGGCGCACCCATTTCTATCTGGCGGGCTAATGTGCCGGTGCCGCCAACGGAAAGGACAGTTTTGCAATCGCATTTTTTCTCATATGTGGCGGAGATTTCCTCCACCGCTTCTTTCATGCTTGCAGCGACATAAAGGACCAATTGATCGGCTTTTGCCGATTGAATGCTGGTCAACAGCACTGCGAATACGAAAAGAAGCCGGAGGAGGCTCATTATTTTAACTTTACTGCGTCGCTGGCAAGTTTTGTGATTGCGTCCCAGTCTCCAGCCTCAACCAGATTTTTGGGTGCAACCCACGAACCGCCAACGCATAATACGTTTTGCAAAGCCAGATATTCACTGGCATTTGCAAGGCTCACGCCGCCTGTTGGGCAGAAGCTATATTGCGGCAACGGACCTGAAAGGGCTTTGAGATAAGGTGCGCCACCAGCCAATGAACCGGGGAAGAATTTCATGTGGCTATAGCCGCGCTCACCAAGGTTCATTACTTCGCTGGCGGTTGCTGTTCCGGGTAAAAGCGGCAGAGCGCTATCATCGGCTGCATCGAGCAGATTTTCGGACACACCGGGACTGACCATAAATTTAGCACCGGCTGCCTCAACCTGTTTGATCTGGGCGGGCGTTACCACCGTACCGGCACCGACAAAAGCACCTTCTACTTCGTCGGCGATTGCCTTCAATGCTTCCATGGCTATCGGTGTGCGCAGGGTCACTTCGATTGCCGGTAAGCCGCCTGCTACCAATGCGCGTGCCAAAGCAACGGCGCTGCCAACTTCTTCAACAACCACCACCGGAATTACCGGAGCCAGTGTCATAATATCATGAATGATTTTTTGTTTGTTTTCCATGAGCCTTGTTTAGTCCAGATGGAGGATAAAGAGAAGGTTATTCGTGTGCAGACGGCAATAATTGCATCATGGTTCTGATGCCTTTTGGGCCAAAAATTCCATCCACTGTGAGGTGATGTTCCAGTTGAAATTGGCGAACCGCNCGCTNGGTTGCCGGACCGAAGTCACCATCTGCGATTANNAAATAGCCGAGGCTNGTGAGGTTTTTTTGTAGTTCAGTGACGNCTTTGCCAGCACTGCCATANTGCAGCNGCACCGTTTTNTTTCTCAGATGGTTTATTGGCCCACCTTCNCTGAAACCNTCATAGGCTCGCGCCAATTTGATATGGTATTTGTATTTGCGANAAGCNGGNCCGTTATAGGCTCTGGCAAAACCTGCCCAGTCGTGGGCGCGGAGTTTTTCTTCGAGATTTGCTTTGGTGATATANCGGGCCATCAGNCGGACTTGCCCGGCAATTCCGTCTCGCGCTTCAACCACCAATGCGTCGACGCTGGCATATCCGAGCCAACGCCAATGGGAACCCATCACCTGTCCCAGTCCCCATGATACGGATTCCAGGGCTGCAGCGCGATTGATTTTCATGGCACGACGCAGCAATTTCCATCGGCCTTTTTGGGTGATCGGATTTTTCACCATGCCTGCCTTTGCGCTCGCTAAACCCTGCGCAACGGCCAGATTTCGTTTGGCCAAGGGCAGTAATTTATAGAAATAATGTCCTTCAAACCTTATCAAAGGTTCTGCGCGTCCGGCGATCTGAACGCTTAAGCGACCAGCGCTCTCTACCTGAACTACTGCTTTTAGGGTTGCGGGTTCGATGTTCAATTCGGATGCGATTTCTTCGATGGCGGATGACAGAGTTTCGTCAAACATTCAGCAAATTTCCTTGGCTATTTTTGCTGATTTTGAAAGACTGGCCCGTTGCGGGGATTTCTTTTTATGTCTTGTTAGACTATTAGGGGCTTTCCCTTAAAATGCAGGGGACTTTAGGAGAGCACATTCATGACTTTATCGATTCTTTTGATCAACGGACCAAACCTCAATCTGCTTGGAACACGCGAGCCGGAAATTTACGGATCGCAAACCCTTAGCGACGTGGAAGCGCTTTGTGCCGCCCACGCCAAAACGCACGGGTTTGAATTGGCCTCGTTTCAGTCGAATACCGAAGGCGCGATCATTGATGAAATTCATCAAGCGCGTGGCAAGCATCAATTTATTATCATCAATCCGGGGGCCTATACCCACACATCGATTGCAATTCGCGATGCGATTTCAGGGGTTGATATCCCCGTTTATGAGGTGCATTTGAGCAATGTTCATGCGCGTGAAGCTTTCCGCAAGCACTCCTATATCAGCGATATTGCGGTGGGCGTGATTTGCGGACTGGCTCGCAAGGCTATCTTGCGGCGATTGACGCAATTGCTGCCAATCACAAAAAATAAGATGACACGCGATTATTCAGAAACGATTTCGCGCGTCGCTGCTCTTGTTGAAGGCGAAGAGGACGTAATCGCTAAAATGGCGACCATCGCCTGCGAACTCTATCAGTCTTTTGATGAATTCCACTGGGTCGGCTTTTACCGCAATATCGGTAACGACACTTTGAAAATTGGTCCCTATCAAGGTGGTCACGGTTGTTTGGTTATCCCCTTTGCCAAGGGTGTTTGCGGGACCTGTGCGCGAATAGGCGATGTGCAGATTGTCGATGACGTCAACGCTGTAGCAGATCATATTGCCTGTTCGGCCACCACACAGTTTGAAATTGTTTTACCAGTATTTGCGGACAATAAATTGATAGGCGTATTGGATATTGATTCAGACAATTTAGCTGAGTTCAATGAAGCCGACGCAGAAGCGCTCAGTACTATGCTCCGGAATTCATTTTAGGCCTCTCGGCGTTCCGGTTAAAACGGAAACGCTCTAGGTTACTTCACTTCTCACGCTGAATTTTTCATCTTTCCAGCGTTCGGTTTTTAAAATATCGGCCAGAATTTCAGCGGCGCGGACCACATCGCCGTAACGGATATAAAGTGGTGCAAAACCGAAACGCAAAATGTCTGGCTGACGGAAATCCCCGACAACGCCCTCGGCAATCAGTGCCTGCATGAGCGCATAACCATCGCCATCAAAGGTGAAAGAAACCTGACTGCCCCGCTGCTGCGGATCGCGCGGACTGGCAAGGGTCAGCCCCTCGCATGTCTCTTCAACGCTCTTAATAAATAGCTGGCTGAGGCCCACGCTTTTTTGGCGGATGAGGCGCATATCCACATCTTTCCAGATTTTAAGCGCTTCGTTTAAGGCCGTTAAGGAAAGCACGGGCGGCGTGCCGGTCAAATAGCGTTTGATTGACGTAGCGGGTTTGAATTCCGGATCAAAATCAAACGGCGATTCGTGAGCGAACCAACCGGAAAGCGGTTGAATTGCCTCGTTCTGCAATTCTTTTTTCACATAGATGAAGGCTGGGGCACCGGGGCCGCCATTGAGATATTTATAACCACAACCTATGGCAAAATCTGCGTCGCAGGCATCAAGCTCTACCGGGAACGCGCCGGCGGAATGGCACAAATCCCAGATGATAAGGGCGCCCTTTTCGTGGGCGTGGGCGGTTATTTTGGCCATATCCAGCATACGACCGGTTTTATAATCTACCTGCGTCAGAAGCACGACTGCTGTTTCTTCGTCGATGGCCTCCATCAAGGCGTCATCATCGTTGACGGTAACCAGTTCATGGCCGGTGCCAAGGAATGCGGTTGTTGCCTG
>JAESSK010000220.1 GCA_016764155.1 Rhizobiaceae bacterium | reverse complement strand
GTCGGGCAAAAACAGGTTCGCGCCAATTTAAAGGTCTTTATCGAGGCGGCAAAAAGGCGCGAGGAAGCGCTGGATCACGTGTTGTTTGTCGGGCCGCCGGGGCTTGGGAAAACCACACTTGCGCAGATTATGGCCAAAGAATTGGGGGTGAATTTTCGCTCCACATCGGGGCCGGTGATTGCCAAAGCTGGTGATTTGGCAGCTTTGCTGACCAATCTGGAAGACCGTGATGTGCTGTTCATCGATGAAATTCATCGGCTAAATCCTGCGGTGGAAGAAATTCTTTATCCGGCGATGGAAGATTTTCAACTTGACCTCATCATTGGCGAGGGACCGGCCGCGCGTTCGGTGAAAATCGATCTGGCGAAATTTACCCTTGTGGCTGCAACCACCAGAATTGGGCTTTTGACCACGCCGCTGCGTGACCGGTTCGGTATTCCCATCCGGCTGAATTTTTATACAGTGGGTGAATTAGAATTCATCGTCAAACGTGGGGCGCGGTTGATGCAATTGCCGATGACGGAAGANGGTGCCAAGGAAATTGCNAANCGGGCAAGGGGTACGCCGCGCATTGCCGGGCGTTTGTTGCGCCGNGTGCGCGATTTTGCGATTGTTGGCGAGGATNCTGAAATTACCCGCGANGTTGCCGATAGTGCGTTGTTGCGCCTTGANGTGGATCAGGCCGGGCTGGATGAATTGGATCGGCGTTATCTCAACCAGATTGGCCGCAATTTTGGTGGTGGTCCGGTGGGCATCGAGACAATTGCTGCGGCACTCTCCGAGCCGCGCGATGCGATTGAAGATATTATCGAACCCTATCNTATTCAGCAGGGTTATATTCAGCGCACGCCNCGTGGTCGAATTTTAACCGCAAATGCATGGAAACATCTAGGCTTAGCTGCACCAAATGATTTGGCAACACAGCAAATTGGAATGTTTGAGGATAAAGCAGATGAGTGAAAGCGCGTCNGAAAAAACCGAGCTGGCGAACCGGCTGATNGAACACGGTCACGAAATGGAAATCCGCATCTACTATGAAGANACGGATTTTTCCGGNGTGGTNTATCANGCCAATTATNTAAAATATATGGAACGCTCGCGCACGGAATGGTTGCGNCTGTTAAANGTTTANCATACGGACCTCGCCAAGGATGACAGCGCCTTTGCTATCCACCGGATGGCNCTAAAATTTGGCCCGCCNGCNGTGATCGATGANCTGTTGGTGGTACGAACNACCTTGATTAANCTGACGGGCGCACGTTCTTATCTGCGGCAGGAAATCTGGCGGGATGAAACGCTCATCATGGGTGCGGATGTTGAAATCGCCTTCATCAACCATGGCGGCGGCGCAAAACGGTTCCCNGATGATTTGCGGGCGAAGCTGGAGGCAGAACAAAAACCGGCGGAGTGAGAAAATATGGACCAGCAGTCTCTCATAGATTCAATTGTTGGCNCGTTATCGGATGTGCCAGANNTGTCTGGANTATTTCTTGCNGGGAGCTTCGGTCGCGACGCGGCGGATCAATATAGCGATGTTGANNTTGTNGCTNTAGCAGANNCNGNGGACCATCAAAANCTTGCNGCNGACTGGCGCNAAAAGCTTGAGAGCATTGTAGANNTTGTATATTGGAACCAGCGTGGCACGAGCAGTGTTTTGCTAAACGCGGTGACAGATAAATGGCTGCGGGTTGATCTCATCATCATCACAAAAGAANATTTTCAAANNCGTGCTCAAGATAGTTTGAAANCGTTGATTGATCCTGATGGTCTATTTGCAANCCTCGATCTGATTTCATCGCATAGGCAAGCANATGTAGGCCGCGTTGCCTATGTAATTCNNGAATTCATACGTGTGTTAGGTCTGTTGCAAGTGGTTGANGGTCGAAANGAATATTTCACAGCTGTCACCGGTTATGGATTTCAGAGAGATCANNTNTTGNCGATATTGACCGAGGAAAANCNNGAGCTTGATACGGGTGGCGCCCTTCATCTCAGCAAGTCAATATCTGCGGAAGGCATGGAGATTTTAATGTCTTTGCCATCTCCCGGGCCCAACCGGGATGAAGTTATTGAGGCACAACTGCAGATTGCCCGCGTATTTTTTCCACGTGCTCGATCGCTTGCAAAGAAATTGGGAGTAGATTGGCCAACAGATTTTGAAGTTGCTACCGCCAAAATGTTGAGTGTGCATTTAGATGGTGAATTTGATGTGAATTGGGACTAGANTAAAATACTTTATTGGTNGCTGATTACCTATCAATGCTTGTCACGTAATGGTGATATAGCAGCGCATAAATAAACGTTATTGTGGGGTTGCTTGGATAAGTNTCTCGCGAAATAGCGTGCTGTCATTTTCCAATTATCTCCTTGATAGCGTTAACGAATTAGTAGCCTTCTTGAGGGATATCTTGCCCCACGGAAGTTTTGATCTGAATGATCTCCTGGCATGAGGCCGCGCTGTCCTGTTGGTGCTTAGACAAGCTGAATTGTCTGAACCAACATCATCCATTTACCATCTGCTGAAAAAGCTGATTTTTCCGATCTGATCTCTATGCCCCACATGTGCTGAGATTGGGGTGGCCCACAGAAAGTCTACTATGTTTGCTAAATTCACCTCGCTTTCGATAGCGAAAAAAATTCCTACAATTATTGCCGCTGTGGCCATGGTGGCAGTTTCTGCCACCGGGTTGTTCAGCTATTTGAAAGCGGATAATTCACTTAGGCTAGAGGTTTCACAAAAGCTGGAAGCCGTGCTTGATGCACGCAAATTGGCGCTCGAAGTTTGGTTTGAAGCGATTGAAGGCGATATCGATGTTCAATCACAAAACCCTATGGTGCGAACTGCGCTGGCNGAATTTTCCAGCGCTTGGGGCGAGTTAGAGGGCGACCCGGAAATGACCCTGCAACGTATCTATATTGATAATAATCCAAACCCAACGGGTCAGAAGGAAAATCTGGACGCAGGCAGTGACGGATCGCGCTATAGCGCGCTGCATGCCGAATACCATCCCTATTTGCGTTCGTTCCTGAGGGAGCGGGGGTATTATGATATTTTCCTTTTTGATACCAAGGGCAATCTTGTTTATTCGGTTTATAAAGAGCTCGANTACGCCACCAATCTGGTTGATGGCCAATGGGCGGCAAGCGACCTTGGNAANGCGGTTCGTGATGTGAACAGCCATAGCGAAGATAAGAAATACAAAACGTTTTATGATTTTAGAGCCTATGACCCGAGCCACGGCGCGCCGGCGAGCTTTATCGCAAATCCGGTTTATGACGCTAATGGTAGCTATATCGGCGTGNTGGCATTTCAGATGCCGCTGGAAAAATTGAACGCCATGATGCAGCAGAAAGCCGGGTTAGGTGAAAGTGGCGAAACCTATCTTGTTGGCAGCGATAATTTGATGCGCAGCGATTCCAGGTTTTCTAAAGAATCCACTATTTTGAAAAGAACAGTCGATACAGAACAGGTACGTCAGGCATTGGCTGGAAAAGCTGGAAATTTTGTCGGTACGGATTATCGNGGTGTTGATGTTCTGGTGGCATTTGATGCAATCGATTTTAAGGGAACCACTTGGGCAATCATTGCTGAAATTGATGTTTCAGAAGCNNTGGCCAGCGTTTATTCGCTCCGTAATTATCTGTTGATCGGGGCGTTGTTCGGTCTTGGTGTATTNGTGATGATCGGTGTTACTGTAGGGCGCGGTATTGCGCGGCCAATCGAGANGATGACGTCGGTGATGAAATCCCTTGCTGATGGCAAGCTTGATGAGGACGTTCCTTTTGGTGNTCGTGCCGATGAGATTGGTTCGATGTCCGCTGCTGTTCGGGTTTTCAAGGAAAACGCATTGCGCAATATATCGCTTGTATCTGAGCAAGGAAAACAGAAAGAGATCTCCGAGGCGCGTGAAAAAGCCGCTCAGGAAGAAGCGATTGCCAGCGAACGGCAGATGGTTTGTGACGTGTTTGGCAANGCGATGTCGGCAATTGCTGCAAAGAATTTGAACTATAGGATCGATGAAGACCTTCCGCAGGCCTATCATATGNTGAGAGATGATTTCAACAATGCGATAGAAGGCCTTGCCTCGGTCATNGAGCANATCGGAACCACNTCGAGNAAAATTCTGTCGGGAACAAATGAGATCAGTTCGGCCTCTGATAATTTATCAAGGCGCACAGAATCTCANGCAGCTTCTGTTGAAGAAACCGCTGCGGCTGTGGAACAAATCACTGCGACGGTTAAAACGTCTACCGAAAGAGCGGAAGAAGCGGGTAGTGCGGTTGCCAGAACCAAAGCCAATGCGGAACATTCCGGNAAGGTGGTTAGTGAAGCNGAAGAAGCCATGGGGCGGATTGAAAACTCTTCNAAGGAAATCACTTCNATTATCGGGGTTATTGACGAAATCTCGTTCCAGACCAATTTGCTTGCACTGAATGCCGGTGTTGAAGCGGCGCGGGCAGGAGATGCCGGTAGAGGCTTTGCGGTTGTAGCGCAGGAAGTGCGTGAACTGGCTCAGCGTTCGGCTAGCGCTGCCAAGGAAATCAAACACCTGATTACCGCATCCGGTGACGAAGTGAAAAACGGCGTGAAACTGGTGCACGAAACCGGCGTTTCGCTGAATACGATTGTCTCCGAGGTTCAGGAGATCAATGAACATGTGACGGCGATTGTTGATGCGGCGCGTGAACAATCCTCCGGGCTACAGGAAATCAACCAGTCAATCAATGCGATTGATGAGGGCACCCAGCAAAATGCCGCAATGGCAGAACAATCCACCGCCGCCTGCGAAACCCTTGCAGCTGATGTGCAAATGATTGACGAGATGTTGGGTGAATTCGATACCGGAAACTCTTCGAGGCAAGCCAGTGCTGGGTTGCGGGTGGTTCCTAAGGAAACTAGATCCAGAGCAGCAGTAGCCCCGACTATTGTTAGCGGCAATACTGCTATTGCCTCCGAGGCTTGGGAGAAATTCTAAGCCCCCGATTGATGCCTGCCGATTTTACCAAACTTTATAGGTAAACCTGGCAGGTTGCGTTATACTTATGAAACAGCCATAGAAGTTCTATGGCTGTTTCTATTTCTAAACCCAGTACCTTTGACTATTTATTGATGGCTTTGACGGCCATCATGTGGGCCTCTGCTTTTATCGCGATGAAAGTTGTTGTGCCGGAAACCGGCCCGCTATGGCTTGCCACAGGGCGCGTCATTGTCGGGTTTTTGGTGCTGTTACCCTATGCGATTTATCGCGGTTTTAAATGGCCGAGTTCGCCCAATATGTGGGCGTTGGTTTTCATCACAAGCCTGTTCAATGTTGTGATTCCGTTCTTTCTGATTTCATGGGGTGAACTGCAAGTTGATGCCGGAATTGCCTCTTTGCTGATGGGCATAAGTCCGTTTCTTGCTCTTGTGGGATCACATTTTTCCACCTCCGATGACCGAATGACATTGCCCAAAATCCTTGCGGTGGTCTTGGGATTTAGCGGGGTTCTGACAATCGTTGGGGTCGATGCCCTTAGCGGCTTGGGACAGGAAACGCTGGTGGCGCAAATGGCCATTATGGGGGCCGCCGTATCCTATGTGATCGCAGGCCTGCTGGTTCGCAAAATCGATCTGGACCCGGTGTCGATGGTTTGCTGGATGCTAGGCGTAGGGGCTGTCATGTTAACCACCCTGACCGTGAGTTTGCAGGGGTGGAGCATCAATGTCATTTCGCCTTTGGCGTTTTGGTCGCTTGTATATCTGGGCGTTGTGCCGACCGGAATAGCCCAGATAATCCGCTTCATGCTTATCAAGAAAATCGGCTTTGCGGTGTTTTCGCTTTCGGTAAATCTTGTGCCGGTTTTCGGAATTAGTCTCGGCGCGATGTTGTTGGGCGAGGTAATTTCTGCCCGCACA
>JAESSK010000219.1 GCA_016764155.1 Rhizobiaceae bacterium | reverse complement strand
AGGGCATGACGACTTTCAGGCCAGGCACATTGCTATACCATGCGGCGTAGCAATGGGAATGCTGTGCGCCTACCCTTGCTGCCGCGCCATTTGGTCCGCGAAAAACGATCGGCGCGCCCATCTGGCCGCCGGACATATAAAGGGTTTTGGCGGCAGAATTGATGATGTGATCGATCGCCTGCATGGCGAAGTTGAAGGTCATAAATTCAACGATTGGTTTCAGACCAGCCATCGCAGCCCCAACACCGATACCGGCAAAACCATGTTCGGTGATTGGCGTATCAATCACACGGCGTGAGCCAAATTCCTGCAACAGACCTTGGGTGATTTTATAGGCACCCTGATATTCGGCAACTTCTTCGCCCATGATGAAGACTTTATCATCGCTGCGCATTTCTTCGGCCATGGCATCGCGCAAGGCTTCGCGCACGGTGGTTTCAATCATGGCTGTTCCTTCAGGAATATCGGGATCAGCCAGGACCACACTTACAGGCGCTGATACTGGCGCCGCTGTTGGCTCAGTAACAGGAGCCGGAGCTGGTGTTTCTGTGGTTTCCTCCGGAGTAGATGCCGCAGGACTTGTACCAATATCGGAAGCGCTCTCGCCTTCTTCCAGCAGAACAGCAATCGCGGTATTCACCTTGACACCTTCGCTGCCCTCAGCAACGAGGATTTTACCGATAGTGCCTTCGTCCACGGCTTCTACTTCCATGGTGGCTTTGTCGGTTTCGATTTCGCAAATCACGTCGCCAGAGGTGACGCTGTCACCCTCTTTTACGACCCATTTCACAAGATTACCTTCTTCCATAGTCGGGGAAAGCGCAGGCATCAGAATTTCAATAGGCATTTCGATAATCCTCCCTTACGCGTCCAACAGAATGTCAGTATAGAGTTCACTTGGATCTGGCTCAGGTCCGGCTTGCGCATATTCGGCAGCATTGCCAACAATTGTGCGGATTTTTTTATCCATTTCTTTCAACTCATCTTCGCTGGCTATTTTTTCAGCAATAATGCGCTGTTTTACCTGTTCGATTGGATCCTGCTCGGCCCGCATTTTCTGGACTTCGTCCTTGGAGCGGTATTTGGCCGGGTCAGACATGGAGTGCCCGCGATAACGGTAGGTTTCCATTTCCAGAATGTATGGACCGTTGCCCTCGCGGCACCATTTGACAGCCTGTTCACCGGCAGCTCTCACCGCACGAACATCCATGCCATCAACTTTGATACCCGGAATTGCGAAAGATGCACCACGCTGGGAGAAGTCGGTGAATGCGGAAGCCCGGGAAACAGATGTTCCCATAGCGTAGCGGTTATTCTCGATAATGTAGATTACAGGCAATTTCCAGAGTTCAGCCATATTAAAGCACTCATAGACCTGCCCCTGATTGGAGGCGCCGTCGCCGAAATAGGTTAGGCTGACGCGGTCATTTTCCCGGTAGTGATTGGCAAATGCCAAACCGGTTCCAAGCGAAGCCTGCCCACCAACAATGCCGTGGCCGCCGTAGAAATTCTTTTCCTTGGAGAACATGTGCATGGAGCCGCCCTTGCCGTGGGAATAGCCATTGCTACGGCCNGTCAATTCAGCCATGACGCCGCCGGGTTCCATGCCGCAAGCAAGCATATGACCGTGGTCGCGATAACCGGTAATAACCTGATCGCCCTCACTGATGCTCATCTGCATGCCGGTAACGACAGCTTCCTGCCCAATATAGAGGTGGCAGAAACCGCCGATGAAACCCATACCATAAAGCTGGCCGGCTTTTTCCTCAAAACGGCGAATCAAAAGCATATCGTAATATGCCTTTAGTTCTTCATCCTTGGAAAACTTTGCCGGTTTTGGTGTTTTTTGAGCCATTCTTGATTTTGAAGGTGCTCGCTTAGGCTTCGTCGCCATATGTCTCTCTCCCGTATGCGAATTTTATAAAAGGATAATGGATAAGTCGTTGATTGCAACAGACAGTTTTGCACATCAACCGTGTTGGGGGNATGTTTCAACGGTATTTTTTGACCGAATTAACCTGAATCAAGTTCATATCAATGATTTTCNCCTGACTCAACCCANTTGCGGTNCNCGCTTGAACCATATTAATTATTTCGAAAAATNANAATTTCGGTGTCATGCGCAAGATTTAAATGGAACCGCGCCTGCTGATCCAGCATGTCCCGCTCCATGGTACCGACGCGCATCAACGATACGCGTGCGGCAAGAACTTCACGTTTATGCTTGATGCTGGCTAACTCGGCNTGCAGGTTCAGTTCTTTTTGCGCCANTTCNGCTTTTGCCCGCATGCCAAATCGNCCCTGATTTGTGTGATAGANGAAATAAGAAATGAGCACTAGGCAAATGACTGGCACAACGAACATGCCCAATGGGTTGGTGCGTTTTTGGCGTGTTGACACTGATGGGACCCTTACAAAATACAAATAGTCCAAAATATACTGAACGCAATATGATCTGAACTGCTTAAATTTCGGTTTACAGGATGCGCCTTGTTNNTCGANTTTCTGNNTTTAATATTGNTGGACATCGATAATNCCGGGAACAGCCTTGATGGCNCTGGCCAGTCTGCTGCCTAAATGATATTTTTCCCTGAGCTGAATTTCCACCTCGCGCTCACCATTACCNTGAATGACCACAATGGAAACTTTTCCGTCCCCACGCGGTTTCATCAATGGCATTAGATTGTCGAATGGTTGTTGGTCGCGCATGAATATTCGAATGTTGCGCTTATCCCTATTGGCGGCCTTTTCAAGGGATTCAACGCTGTTTACCCGTACGCTCACCCCTTCNGGTCGAATATCTGCACCCACGAGCATGATCACCGANGTTCCAGGCTCCAGCANNTCNGCAAAGCGGTTGAGGGATTCTTCGAATATTACCGCNTCATACTGACCGGATGGATCNGAAATCATCAAGATGCCCATGCGNTTACCTGANCGGGTTTTGCGCAATTGTTTGGCTGTGATGGTGCCTGCCAACCTGCCAGCAGAAGCGCCACTNCGCACTGCTTTTTCAAAATCNGCATAAAGTTGCACTCGCATGTTTTTAAGCATATCGCGATATTCATCCAGCGGGTGGGCGCTGAGGTAATATCCGATAGAGGCAAATTCTCGCTGCAGCTTTTCTGTGTTGGTCCATGCTTCAACCAATGGCAATTCNACTTTTTGCTCAACGCCCATGCTGGCGCCAAACATATCATTTTGGCCCACTTCNCGNTCCATGGAAATNCGCGAGGCNTGNCCAATCANACGTTCCAATCCGGCGACCAATTGTTCGCGNGGAAAACCAAAGCAATCGAGTGCGCCTGCACAAATCAGGTTCTCCAGTGTTCTCTTATTGGCATTTTTGACCTCCAACCGGCTGAAGAAATCTGTAATAGATTTAAACGGACCATTTTTAAGCCTGTCTTCAACGATCTGTTCAACAGCCCCCTCGCCTACGCCTTTAATGGCAGCNAGGGCGTAGAANATTTTGCCGTCTTTTACAGAAAANCCNACCTTGGAAGTCTGGATNGAAGGCGGCACNACATGGATATCNAGGCCTTCTGCTTCCTGATGGAANATNTTCAATTTATCTGTATTGCCCATGTCCAACTGCATGGANGCNGCTAGAAATTCGACCGGATGCCATGCNTTCANATAGGCGGTATGATAAGAAACAAGGGCATAAGCGGCCGCGTGNGCCTTGTTGAANCCGTAGCCNGCAAACTTTGCCAACACGTCAAAAATNGTATTGGCGTGGGCCTTTTGCAGACCGTTTTCTACCGCGCCATTGACGAAGCGAATGCGCTGGGCGTCCATTTCAGCCTTAATCTTCTTACCCATGGCTTTACGCAAGAAATCAGCTTCTCCGAGCGAATAACCGGCGAGCGTTCTTGCAATTTGCAGCACCTGCTCCTGATAGATGATGACGCCATAGGTTTCTTTCAGGATGGATTCGATCTTGTCGTGATAATAATCAGGCGCTTCTTCGCCATGCTTACGGGCGTTATAGGTGGGGATATTATCCATCGGGCCGGGCCGATAGAGCGCCACAAGCGCGATGATATCTTCGAACCTATCGGGCTTCATGCCGAGCAATGCTTTGCGCATGCCCTGACTTTCAAGNTGGAATACGCCNACCGTTTCGCCCTTCATCAGCATTTCGTAGGTTTTAGCGTCGTCAATCTCGATGGTACTCAGATCGACTACAACACCTTTTTCCTTGATAAATTTCACGGCCTTGTCGAGCACCGTTAGCGTTTTCAATCCGAGGAAATCGAACTTTACGAGACCAGCCGGTTCCACCCATTTCATATTATATTGGGTCACCGGCATATCGGAACGCGGGTCACGGTAGAGTGGTACCAATTGGTCGAGCTTGCGGTCACCGATCACAATACCAGCCGCGTGGGTAGACGCGTGNCGGTAAAGACCTTCCAGACGCAAGGCAATGTCGAACAGTTCTCCAACGATCTCCTCTTCTTCTCGCGCCTCATTCAGCTTTGGTTCTTCGGCAATCGCTTCCTTGAGCGTAAGTGGATTAGCNGGGTTAGCCGGGACCAGTTTACAGATACGATCCACTTGCCCGTATGGCATTTGCAATACGCGGCCCACATCGCGCAGCACAGCCCTTGCCTGCAAACTACCGAAGGTGANGATTTGCGCTACCTGATCGCGGCCATATTTATTCTGAACATATTTGATCACTTCCTCGCGGCGATCNTGACAGAAATCGATATCGAAATCCGGCATGGACAAACGTTCCGGATTAAGGAAGCGTTCGAAAAGCAGCGTGAAGCGCAAGGGATCAAGATCGGTAATCCGTAAAGAATACGCAACGAGCGACCCCGCGCCAGAACCACGCCCCGGCCCTACCGGAATTCCACGTTCCTTTGCCCAGTTGATGAAATCAGCAACAATTAGAAAATAGCCCGGAAACCCCATCTGTTCGATGATGCCAAGTTCAAATTTGAGCCTTGCATCGTAGTCTTCCCGTTTAAACCCCTCGGCAAGGCCGGGGTTACTCAATCGCTCATCCAGTCCGGAGCGGGCCATAGCGACGAGTGCCTCGATCTCCTGCTTCATGGCGTCTTCAGGATTATCGGCACCGTCAATGAAGCGTGGCAAAATGGGAGAATGGGTTTTTTCGCGATAGTTACAGCGCTTCGCAATCTCAATCGTGTTTTCCAGCGCTTCGGGTAGGTCGGAAAAGAGTTCGACCATTTCNGCCTGAGATTTAAAATAATGCTCCTCAGTGAAACGCTTGCGATCTTCCATCGCAACCACGGCACCTTCCGCAATGCATATCAATGCATCATGGGCNGCAAAATCGTCACGGGTTGGAAAAAGCGGTTGGTTGGTTGCCACAATAGGAAGTTCCATATCGTAGGCCAGTTTTAACAGGCCCGGCTCGACCTGCTGCTCTTTATCTTCGTGGCGTTGNAATTCNACGTAGAGNCGATCACCAAATAGTTCGTGTANNTTGNTCAAACAGTCACGGGCATTTTCCGTGCGACCGTCTTTTAGATATTGATTGATCGGGCCATCGTTTCCAGCTGTCATGCAGATCAGACCCGAATTGAATTCTTCCAACTCCTGATAAGTAATATGCGGCAGACTGCCTGGGTCGGCCTCCAAATGAGCGTTACTGCAAATATGGGCAAGGTTGCGAAACCCGACATCATTCATTGCCAGAAGAACGAGACTAGGAAATTCCCTTATTTGGTCTTTTTTGGACGGTTCAAAATTTGCACCGCTTTCGCCTTGGACATCGTCCCAAAACTCAATAGCCAATTTACACCCCATGATGGGCTGCAAACCTTTGGCTGAAGCTTTTTCAGAAAACTCCAGCGCGCCAAATAAATTATTACGGTCGGTTACGGCCAAGGCGGGCTGATTATCGGCGATTGCCAGATCAATCAACTTGCCCATTGGCAAGGCACTTTCCAGCAGGGAGAATGAGGAATGAACATGCAGGTGGATGAACTGCAATCCAGCTCCCTCACCTATCGCCCCATTACCAGCGCCATTTGGGCCGCCAGCAATCTCCTGCCTGAGCTTTGCTGTGGTGTCTTTTTTTGCCGCCAACTGACATCTCTCCTGAATTCATGGAACCAAACGGCGCCAAAAAGAGTGTCACGTGTTGCCGGTGCAATATCAAGCCATTAACGGAGCTTGCGCTTTATCTCCAGAATTGTGCACAAAAATATATGAAAAAAATCAAGCAAAGGTGCGCAGAATTTCGGCCCACATAAAAATGGTAGTCAAGAACAGGCCCATGGTTCCCAGTGATGCAATATCCCGAAATGAAATGAACATTATGACGCTCCTCAGTAAGTGTTTTCGCTATAAACTCTTTATGTTCTCTATATGTTCATGTTTGTTCTGAAGAGTCAACAGCATCGCTAAATTTGCGTCTAATCGAAAAGTGTTCTGTTAGCTACACCTCATAACCATTTGTTTTGATTATAGTTTAGTAATTTTTACGGTAGGAGANATAGTCGTTTTGCAACTAACTAATTCGTTGCTTTTGGTAGATGTGGCAAGGCAAGGTGCAGATTGACGATGTTGAAGCTTTGACGGAGAAAGCCAGGCTCAGATATCTTGGCTAACGGCATTGTCATAACTTCGATCTGTTCGCTTTCATCCAGTTTTTGATCTTCAATACGCATACAGTCCAGCGCCAAAAACATATGTACCTTGTTGTTCTGGTTTGCCCAATTTGCAAAGCAATCTCCCAGATTGATCATTTGTTTTGGGGCGTAACCGGTTTCCTCCAAAAGCTCTCGTAAGGCTGCTGCTTCGGGTGATGCGTCGGATGCATCAACCCGACCGCCGACCAATGCTGGCTGGATTACATTTGCACCGTGCCGATATTCCTTGACCATTACTACTTGTTGATCTGCGGTAAGAGGCAAAACCGATATCCACTCCGCCTGTTCCAACACATAATAGGGCTCAATGATCAGTCCGTCTTTTCGACGACACCTGTCTGCGCGCAGTTTGATCCATTGGTCGCTTACCAGCGTGCGACTTTCTTCAATGATCCATTTGTCAGACATTTTTAACGCCCATATTGTGCTTGATCGACTGAAAATCTATTCGGTAATATCGATGATTTTACCCGCTTCAAGGGTAATGCAACGATCCATCTGACGTGCCAACACATGGTTGTGCGTGGCAATCAAAGCCGCAAGACCCGTGTTGCGCACCAAAGATTCAAGGGTAGCGAATACGTGACTGGCAGTTTCAGGATCGAGGTTACCGGTGGGTTCATCCGCTAACAAAATTCTAGGTGAATTTGCAACGGCTCTGGCTATTGCCACGCGTTGTTGTTCGCCACCGGAGAGTTCGGAGGGGCGATGATCTGCCCGCTCGCCGATTTTCATATAATCGAGCAATTCACGAGAGCGTTCTTTAGCTTCGGCTCTTGTTAGACCGTTGATCATTTGCGGGATCATCAGGTTTTCTTCGGCAGAGAACTCCGGCAGCAAATGATGGAACTGATAAACGAAGCCAATAGTGTGGCGACGCATTTTTGTGCGTTCATCGTCAGACAAATCACGGGTGGCCTTATCACGAATATAAATTTCGCCAGAATCTGGGCGTTCGAGCAGGCCTGCGGAATGGAGTAACGTTGATTTACCAGCACCGGAGGGCGCAATCATTGCGACCATTTCTCCAGGCATGATTTCTAAATCTGCGCCATTCAAAACATGTAAAGCCTGCGGCCCCTCGCCATAGGTCCGTACGACATTTTTTAGGATAAGTGCTGGCTTTTTATTCATAGCGCAGCGCCTCAACTGGTTC
>JAESSK010000218.1 GCA_016764155.1 Rhizobiaceae bacterium | reverse complement strand
GTAGGGGTGCTGCTATTCATCTAAATTAACTGCCGCCAACGTTCGAACGGGTGGTAAATTTCCCATCCTTGTTCTTTTCAAGCTTGCGGATATGCACCAGGACCAACAGGATAGCTGCCGGTGTCATGCCTTCAATCCTGCCCGCCTGCCCAAGGTTTGCCGGACGAATGGCTTCACGCTTCTGACACAGTTCGTTTGAAAGACCTGACAAGGCGCGATAGTCGAAATTATCGGGAATAACTTTACCTTCATCGCGCCGAATCGCCTGAATATCGGATTCTTGACGGGCAAGATACACCGCATATCCCGCCTCAATCTCTACCTGACGGGCAATTGCCGGGTCAAATCCCTGAAGTTGGGGCCAAACTCCAGCCAAACTCTCCAAAGAAATTTCCGAATAGGACAATAACTCCCAGGCACTACGGCGAATCCCATCATGATTGATATTCAACCCATGCTTACGCGCTTCATTCGGCGTGAGAGAGACATCAGCGCAGGCTTGCTTTGCGGCCACTAGCGCAGCGAGCTTACGCTCATACACAGCGCTACGCTCTGCACCAACCAACCCAATTTTCATTCCAAGCGGCGTCAACCGCTGATCAGCGTTATCCGCCCGAAGGGACAAGCGATATTCGGCACGAGATGTGAACATTCGGTAGGGTTCACTCACACCGCGCGTGACGAGATCATCAATCATTACCCCGATATAGCTCTCTGTACGGCTAAAGATCACTGGGGCCTCATCTCCGGCCTTACGAGCGGCATTCAGCCCAGCAACAAGCCCTTGCGCTGCTGCTTCCTCATACCCGGTAGTACCGTTGATCTGTCCAGCCAGATAAAAACCGTCAATTGCCCTGCTTTCAAGGCTGGGCCGTAATTCCCGGGGGTCTACATGATCATATTCAATCGCATAACCCGGCTGCAATATCTTGACATTCTCAAGCCCTGCAATGGTTTCAAGAAACTGCTGCTGGATATTTTGGGGAAGAGAAGTCGAAATTCCATTAGGATAAATCGTATCATCATCAAGTCCTTCGGGCTCCAGAAAGATCTGATGGCCGTTTCTCTCTCCGAATTTAACAATCTTATCCTCGATAGAGGGGCAATAGCGCGGCCCAGTACCCTCAATTTGCCCAGAATANACNGCAGAATANTTNANATTATCTTCAATNATNTTATGCGTACGACTATTGGTACGTGTAATTGCGCAAGANATTTGCGGATTNGTAATCTTTTTGGTNAAATATGAAAACGGNATAGGGTTATCGTCGGCCTTTTGTACATCCAANCCCGACCAATCAATCGATTTNCCNTCTAAACGCGCTGGAGTGCCNGTTTTGAGGCGCCCGAGCGAGAAATTATGGGCNGCCAGTGTCTCAGATAANCCTTCTGAAGGTGCCTCACCCCACCGNCCTGCCGGTATTTTCTTATCNCCAATATGAATAAGGCCGCGCAAAAAGGTTCCTGTAGTCAACACCACACACCTTGCCGCNACGATAGAACCATCTTCCAGTTTAACGCCCTGGATAACNCNGTCTTTCACAACNATGTCTGCTACGGCAGCNTCAATAACATCCAAACCCTTTGTTGAAAANATCTCNGCTTGCATNGCCTTTTTATAGAGTTTTCGATCNGCCTGGGTGCGTGGACCCTGCACAGCCGGGCCTTTCCTNCGGTTTAGCATCCTAAACTGGATACCCGCNGCATCNGCAANCCGCCCCATAACNCCATCAAGAGCATCAACTTCTCGNACCAAATGCCCTTTACCAAGNCCACCAATGGCCGGGTTACANGACATCACNCCGATAGTATCGCGCTTATGAGTAATCAAAGCAGTCCGCGCACCAACCCGTGCAGAAGCNGAAGCAGCTTCNGTGCCAGCGTGGCCACCACCAATTACAACAACATCAAACTCATTCATCACATTTCTCGTAATNNAAGNCGTTTNCNNANANATGTTTCACGTGAAACACCCTCTCGGCGTCTATAGCACATTGNAAATGTTTCACGTGAATCATTTCCCGACGCAAAACTCTGCAAAAATAACATCCAAAAGATCTTCCACATCAACCCTACCGACAATACGCCCCACATGATCACTGCCTTTACGAAGATACTCCACACGTAAATCAATAGGAGTACTAACCTCATCAACAGCCAAACTAAGATCGCCTACTGCATCCAGCAAAGCCAATCTATGGCGTTCGCGCGTAATAAGTCCTTGATCGCTGTTGGATGATAATNATGCAAGTCGNCCAGAAATAGTAGATATAAGCNTTTCAATACCANATCCAGTTTTNGTAGAAACAGTCATCAGGTCAGTATCGAACANNCCTTCATCATCNTTNGANCGGATAANAATCTGATTNTCNNATTCTNNATCAGGAGANCCATNNNCCGANNNAATATCCCAAAGCCAAATAANCATATCNGCTTGTTTNCCGGCTTCTTTAGCTCTGCGAACGCCTTCCTGCTCAATAACGTCACCGCTNTCNCGAATNCCGGCNGTATCNCACACCACAACGAGATAACCGCCAATATCCAGTTCTACTTCTATCAAATCTCTCGTAGTGCCNGCGATTTCCGTGACAATNGCCACATCACGCTTNGAAAGAGCGTTTAAAAGACTGGATTTTCCNGAATTTGGTTGTCCCATCANCACAATACGAAAGCCGTCGCGAACAATNTCCCCNATNCTGCCATCATCNAGATGTTCNACNATCTCGTCACGTAANACCCGGGCNTTNTCCCANACNCCATCTGCAACNCTNCCAGGGATATCTTCNTCATCGCTAAAATCAAAATCAGCNTCNACCAAGGCCCGCATGTGGATCAGCCTATGTCGCCAATCATCCAACAAAGACCGTAATTGGCCGCGAGATTGGAAATAGGCTTGCCGCCTTTGTGCCTCGCTTTGCGCTGAGATCAAATCAGAAAGGCCTTCCAGCTCCGTAAGATCAAGGCGACCATTTTCAAAAGCACGACGAGAAAACTCGCCAGCTTCAGCCATTCGCAGGCCATCTACAGTGCCAAGACTACGCAACACAGCGGCTACAACTGCGCGACCGCCATGTATTTGCAGCTCTGCACAATCTTCGCCGGTAAAACTATTAGGCCCTGGGAACCAAATAACCAATCCCTGATCGAGAATCTCATTATCTTCGAAACTCGCAATCTCACAAAGGCTGGCTTTTCTCGGTGAGGGCAATTTACCAGCCATCGTTTCGATAACGAATCGACAGCGTGGACCAGAAATACGAATCACAGCAATACCGCTAGGCAATTGCCCGCTTGAAAGCGCGAAAATCGTATCTGAACCACTCATAGAAACACCCGCAGAAAATACACCTCTCCGGAAACCGGAATAATCAGGTGTTCATCGTATCGAAGAAATCGCTATTGCTCTTGGTTTGTTTGAGCTTATCGATCAGGAATTCGATCGCATCAACTGTACCCATAGAAGATAGAATACGTCTCAGCACGAAGATTTTCTGCAGATCGGATTTTTCGATCAACAAATCTTCCTTACGAGTGCCGGATTTCATAATATCGATGGATGGATAAACGCGCTTATCAGCGATCTTGCGATCGAGTATAATTTCCGAGTTACCGGTACCTTTGAATTCTTCAAAGATAACTTCGTCCATACGAGATCCTGTATCAATCAAAGCAGTCGCGATAATTGTCAGCGAACCACCTTCTTCAATATTTCTGGCAGCACCAAAGAAACGTTTTGGCCGTTGCAACGCGTTGGCATCAACACCACCGGTCAACACTTTGCCCGATGAAGGAACAACAGTGTTATAGGCACGCCCAAGACGTGTGATGGAATCGAGCAACACAACCACATCGCGACCATGTTCAACCAAGCGTTTGGCTTTCTCAATCACCATCTCAGCAACTTGCACGTGGCGAGAAGCTGGCTCATCAAAGGTTGAAGCAACCACTTCGCCATTCACTGAACGGCGCATATCGGTCACTTCTTCTGGCCGCTCATCAATCAAAAGCACAATCAGATAGGCTTCTGGATGGTTAGCGGTAATCGCGTGGGCGATATTTTGCAGCAAAACAGTTTTACCGGTACGAGGCGGCGCAACAATCAATCCACGCTGTCCCTTNCCAATNGGNGCAACCAGATCNATNACCCGCGAAGANANATCNNTNNTNGTCGGNATTNTCNANTTCCATTTTGAANTTNTCATCNGGATAAAGCGGTGTNAGNTTATCAAAATGTGCTTTGTGTTTGGTTTTTTCNGGATCATCNAAATTGATCANATTAACTTTTAACAGNGCAAAATANCGCTCGCCNTCCTTNGGNCNACGAATAGGNCCNTCNACCGTATCGCCNGTTTTCAGNGAAAACCGTCTNATNTGNGANGGAGAAATATANATATCATCNGGGCCAGGAAGATAGTTNGANCCAGCTGAACGAAGGAAANCAAAACCATCCNGCAGNATTTCAACAACCCCTTCACCAATGATTTCCACATCCTGTTCAGCCAGATTTTTCAAAATNACAAACATCAATTCCTGTTTGCGCATNGTNCTGGCGTTTTCGACTTCAGCACCTTCAGCAAAGGTGACGAGATCCTTAGGGCTCTTAGCATTGAGCTCCTGAAGCTTCATTGTTTCCATGAAGATCCGCTTTCAAAATTATTATGTGAGAGGGTGTATATCGGCAAAGGACTCGCCACACCCAGATNAGTTAAGCCACAAATAGGACGAATTTTGNAATTCTTCAAGAAAAAATTGCAATCAAACGATTCAAAATGGCTTTACGACTACCAAAATGACAACAAAAATCATCACCACAACCGGTATCTCATTGACCATTCTGAAAAATTTAGGTTTGCGTTTGCGCTCATCAAGGGCGAATTCCTTGACCCATTTAGAGCAAGCGCCATGATAACCACTCAATAAGAAAACCAAAAAGAACTTGGCCATAAACCANCCCTCNTGCCANGCTTCNAGCAAAACCATCAACCAGAGCCCGAAAACCCAAGTGGCAATCATTGCGGGCGTCATAATGCCTTTGAGCAGACGCCGCTCCATGATTTTGAAAGTCTCTGACTGGTCAGAACCCACAGCACTATCAGCATGATAAACACAAAGACGTGGCAGATAAAACATTGCCGCCATCCACGATATCACCGAAACAATGTGAAAGACTTTGACCCATTCATACATCGATTATCACCTTAGCCACGAACCCGTTTAACCAGCAGTTCAACATTTTCCAGCGGTGCCTGAGGTGTAATGCCATGTCCAAGATTAAAAATATGAGGACCGCCACCAAAGGCTTCCAAAACATCATCTACGCCCTCAATGAGTGCATCACCACCGGCAACAACCCGCATTGGATCAAGATTTCCCTGAACAGCGCCTGAACTTTGCAACAATCGACCAAATTTACTCGTAATGGTCCAATCGAGGCTCAAGGCGTCAACACCGGTCTTTTGACGATAATCCTCATAAAGCCCAGCAGCACCCTTTGGAAACCCGATGATCTTGGCATTAGGAATTTCTGCACGAACCCGGTCCACGATCCGTTTAACCGGCGCTACACACCAACGTTCAAAATCAACTTCTCCGAGAACACCAGACCAAGAATCAAATATCTGAACCGCATCAGCACCTTTTTTCAATTGAGCAATCAGATAATCAGCCGAAACATCACTCAATAAATCGAGCAATTGACCAAAAGCTTTCGGATTTGAATATGAAAATAACCGCGCCGGTGCCTGATCAGGAGTGCCACGTCCCGCAATCATATAGGTCGCAACCGTCCAGGGAGCGCCACAGAAGCCCAACAAGGTGGTCTCATTGGGTAGTTCCCCTCTCAACCCCTCCACGGTCGCTAGAACCGGTTTTAAATGCTTCAGTGCTTTTTCAGCATCATAAGCCTTCACAAGTGAGCCAATCTCATCAGCAGTGATAGGTTCTAGCCGTGGTCCTTCGCCTTCAACAAAACGAACTTCACGACCAAGTGCATCAGGAATAACCAGAATATCAGAAAACAAAATAGAAGCATCAAAGCCAAACCGTCTTATCGGTTGCATACTAACCTCAATGGCTAATTCAGGATTATAGCAAACCTGCAGAAAACTTCCCGCCTGTTTTCGTACTTCACGATATTCTGGAAGGTAACGTCCAGCTTGCCTCATAAGCCATATCGGAGGTCTCTCAAATTTCTTGCCTTCAAGAACGTCCATGACCTTGCGACCATTTGGGTTATCCACAATGCTCTCCTAATAAATTTTCTGTTTGGTATATTTTGATTATTAGAGTCTGTGAATAGCGGTAATTAAACTTTTTGCACAATTCATTCACATTCGAATTTATCTACCAAAGCACACACAAAAATAACACACAAACTGTGAATAGCGAGGAAAAAGGAATAATATGGTTTGTTTTCAAGGCTTTAAAACAGGTGAAAACTGTACAAGAATTAAAATAAAAACTAAATTTTCGCTGTTCAAATTTTTATCCCCCCTATTCACAGGCAGTGCATAACCTAATATACCGAAATTATATGGGCAGGAAAATCTGGTGACTCGGGACAACTTCGGCCATTCTATCAGGATTAAGACTTTATTAACCTCTATCCACAAGGACGGCATTATTCGGTGAATAAAAGTCAAAGTAATTTCCATCTCCACTTGATTTCTGACTCCACTGGAGAAACCTTGATTGCCACCTCGCGTGCGGTCGCTTCGCAATATAAAACGCGTCATGCAATCGAGCACGTCTATCCATCGGTTCGAAATCAGAACATGCTGGAACAGGCCGTCGCAGAGATCAAAAACAATCCCGGTATTGTGCTCTACACCATTACAGACGCCGAAATTGGCTCAAATCTGGAAGCCCAGTGCAGACAATTGGGCATTCCCTGCGTTTCTGTGCTGGAACCGATATTTCTAACCTTTCAATCCTATCTCGGCGCACCAACAGAGCGTAAGGTCGGTGCNCAGCATGCGTTGGACGCAGAATATTTTGCCAGAATTGAAGCGTTGAACTTCTCCATGATGCATGATGACGGCGCGCTTCCTGAAGACATCAATGAGCCCGATGTAATTTTGCTCGGCATCAGCCGAACGTCTAAAACCCCCACCAGCATCTATCTGGCCAATCGTGGCATTAAAACAGCCAATGTTCCCTTGGTGCCAGATATGGAACTACCACCCCAGATCATTACCGCCGACAAACCTTTGATTGTAGCGTTGGTGGCTAGTACGGACCGTATTTATCAGGTGCGCCATAACAGATTACTGGGCCTGAACGCNGCGGCTGATGACACAACNTATACAGATCGGGCCTCCATTGCCGAAGAACTGGCAAATACCAGGAAATTATGCGCCAAACACAAATGGCCGACCATCGATGTATCGAGAAAATCCATTGAGGANACGGCCGCCGCTATCTTAACCCTACGCGAAGAGCGCGATACGGTCTTGGGGGCCAAAAAATGAACAAGGCAAATATCCAGCTGATTTTGGCTTCTAAAAGTCCCTACCGTGCGCAATTGCTAAAGAATGTGGGCCTGACGGTCGAGAGCCATCCCTCCAATGTNGATGAAAGANCGGTTGAAGCNCCNTTGCTTGAGGCTGATCTCGAAGCNGCGGATGTTGCCGAAATTCTGGCCCAGACNAAAGCCACCAATGTTTCCGAAAGATTTCCCGATGCCTATGTGATTGGCTGCGACCAGACCCTTTCTCTAGAGGNGGAATTGCTGCACAAGCCCGCNGACATGGAAGAAGCNCGCCGTCGTTTGCTGCAAATGTCTGGAAAAACCCACAAATTAAACAGCGCCGTGGTTTTNGTTCGAAACGGTGAGGTTTTGTGGAGCCATGTGGAAATCGCTCGAATGAAAATGCGTGANCTNGANCCAGGCTTTATCGGNCGNCATTTGGCAAAAGTCGGTGAGATTGCGCTCACCAGCGTNGGGGCTTACCAGATCGAGGCGGAAGGGTTACAATTATTTGAAGATATTAATGGCGACTACTTCACCATTATGGGCTTGCCACTTTTGCCCTTATTATCAGAGCTGAGGAAACGAAGCCTGATCGATGCCTAAAATTCACAGCGGAGGGACGACGTCATGAGCAATAACGACCATGAAGCAAATTCAGCCTTTGTTATCGGCTGGCCGATAGAACATTCCCGCTCTCCGTTATTGCANGGCTATTGGCTCAAATACCTCAAAATTCCCGGAAGCTATGANGCTGTGGCCATTGCACCGGAAAAAATCGAAACCTTTATCAAGCTTCTGCCCAAATCAGGCTTTGCCGGCGGCAATGTCACGGTACCCCATAAGGAAACTGTTTTCCGTCTCGTTGATCACAAGGATGAAATCGCCGAGGTGCTCGGCGCCGTTAATACGCTTTGGCTCGAAGATGGTGAAGTTCACGGTACTAATACGGATGGATATGGCTTTTGTGCCAATCTCGATAATTTTGCACCTGAATGGCGNCAGGGANAAACTGTANTNGTTTTNGGAGCAGGAGGCGCTTCTCGCGCNATTATCTATGCTTTGGGCAAGGCCGGATATTCAAAAATTCATATCGTAAACCGCACCCTTGCGCGGGCAGAAGCGATCGTCGAAGAATTCAGTCCGTATCTGGATTCAGATCTTGTGCCCCATAGCTGGGAAGACGCGCCCAATTTACTGGCTGACGCTGACCTTCTGGTCAATACGACCTCGATTGGTATGGGAGATGACAATGAATTTCCGCTCGATCTTTCAAATTTGAAAGAACAAGCAATNGTTACGGATATTGTTTATACGCCCCTGCTCACCCCCTTGCTTAGGGCAGCGAAATCAAAGGGTTATAAAATCGTAGACGGTTTGGGAATGCTATTGCATCAGGCAGCACCTGGTTTTGAAAAATGGTTTGGCACCAGACCCATCATCACCCCTGCCCTGCGCGAATATATCCTTTCGGACCTCACCAAAAAAGCACCACATAAATGATCATACTCGGCCTTACCGGCTCCATTGGAATGGGAAAATCGACCACGGCTGAAATGTTTCGCGATGCAGGAATTGATGTATATGACGCCGATGCCACGGTTCATGCGCTTTATAGTGGTGCGGCAACGCCGTTGGTGGAAGCAGCTTTTCCCGGTACCAGCGNTGGCGGGGTGGTANANCGCAAGAAATTGGGCGACCGCGTTTTAGGAGACGCAGATGCTTTAAAACGTCTGGAAGCCATCATTCACCCGCTGGTTCACGGCGAACAGCAGAAATTTCTAGCTGCAGCCCGAGAGGCAGGCGCAAAACTTGTGGTTCTCGACATTCCCTTATTGTTTGAAGGCGGCAGGGAAAATACGGTAAATGCAGTCATTGTGGTGACGGCCAGCGAAGAAATACAGCGCAAACGTGTTCTTGCTCGGCCCGGCATGACGAATGAACGCTTTGAGAACATATTGGAAAAACAAATTCCCGATGCTGTTAAACGGGAAAAAGCCGATTTTCTGATCGATACGGGCTTGGGAATGGATGCTGCCAAAAAGAAGGTGGCTGAAATCATCCAGAGCGTATCGGATGGAGCGTTGCAAAAGCGATAAATTTAAACGGGGAACACCATGCGTGAGATTATATTTGATACAGAAACCACCGGCCTAAAGGCTGAAGGTGGCGACCGGATTATCGAAATCGGCGCAATCGAGCTGGTCAACCGTTTCCCAACCGGCAATACCTATCACCAATATATCAACGCGGACGGTAAAGAGATCCACCCCGATGCCGAGCGTGTTCACGGTATCAGTGCCGAATTTTTGGCTGATAAACTGGTATTTGCCGACATTGCCGAGGATTTCGTAAAATTCTTTACCGATGGCAAGTTAATTGCTCATAACGCGAAATTCGATATGGGTTTCGTCAATGCCGAACTAAAACGACTGAACATGAATCCGTTTCCCTGGACAACGGTTATAGACACACTGGCGCTTGCCCGCCACAAGCATCCAATGGGTCCAAATTCGCTGGATGCCTTGTGTAAACGTTATAATATCGACAATTCCCACCGTACCAAACACGGGGCCTTGCTTGATGCGGAGTTGTTGGCAGATGTTTATATCGAGCTGCTTGGTGGAAAGCAGGCGAGTTTATTGCTCGATGCCAATGCGACAAAAACAGGCGAAAGCGCACAAACCCGTGGAAAGGCGCAAAAGGCAAGCCCTCGCCCCAATCCGTTACCATCGCGTTTAAATGATGAAATCTTGGCCGAACACAAGGCCTTCATCGAAACTATCGGTGAAGACGCAATCTGGAACAAGGTCTAAGCCTGTTCGGTTGAAATTGTACCGTCGCTAATCCAGCCATCGAATATTTCCAGCACTAAATCACAAAATTCCGGGTCATTAATATGCCCCGCGATTTCGCTCAATGTGACATTGGAGGGCATGGCGGTTCGTATTTCGTCGCAAAATGCCGCTAAACCTTCGCTGTCATGGGCTGGGCCACCGGGTCGGTCCCATTCTTCAATGCCACCGTTCGGCAGGACAAATTGAACAGGGCCCTTGGCAGATTTAAGACAATCAGCCATTGCGCGGGCTGTTATACGCCGCTCATCTGGATTAATCGCAGCAGAAGCAATCAGCCTGTTATGGGCATGAGCGGGACGACCAGCGAGATTTTCCGGCACATCGCGAAAAGCGGGAAAATCGATAATATCACTGGCTCCCGGTGCGATGATTTGCGGAATTCCGTGTTTCCCGGCCCCAAACAGGCGGCCTGGGCCGCTATTTACCACCGAGCCGTGCAGGCCATTGGTAAATTCCTGCATGCAAAAATCCATCACGCAGACAAATTGGCCTCTGCTGGCAAGATCTTCAAAAACCCGGCCACCCATGCCGGTGGAATGAAAAATTGCCACTTCAAACCCACGCTCTTCAAGGGCTGGTTTGAGGGTGACCATATAATTCAGACATATTTTTCCAAGGCTGGTCACGCCGATCATCGGTTTTTGCCAATTAGGTTTTTCACTGGCAAGAGCTGCACCGTAAACTGCCCCTGCAGCCAGACTAAGGGAAGATTTGCAAATTGAATTAAGCCCGTAAAGGCCTCCTGCCCAAAGGATCATCTGCACATCAGGCGCCAAACGCTCCGGCGGAATGAGCGGTGAAAAAGCGATGGTAGAAACGATGACTTTCGGCACACCCAGCGGAAGCGCGCATGCCACCTCAAGGGCAAGATCGGTTCCCATCGTACCGCCAAGGGCGATCATGCCGTCAATTTTACCCGTTTCGCTCAGTTGGCTGGCCAAAATACCGGCACCTTTGGCCATGATTTGCATGGCCAAATTTTCATCTTCTGCATCAATGGCAGCTTGAATGCTGGAGCTAGCCGCTTCTGCCACTTGGTGTTTTGAAATATCGCTTGGTTTTTGCGGGTTTCCAAGCACACTCACATCCATGGTGTGAACTTTGCCGCCTAATTTTTCAATTTTTGAGCAAATATAGGTAAGTTCGTCATTCTTGGTGTCGTAAGTACCAATAACTAAAATTATTTTTTGTTCCATGGCGAGAAAATGCGTCAGTTGAAACGGGATGTCAAAGATGGTTCTATAATAATTTCTTCCCGGAGAGCTTTGAATGACTGCTAACCCGAATACCCTAGTGCTGGATTTCGGCGGGGTGATCACCCGAACTTTGTTTGAAACCCATGAATTGAGCGAAAAAACCCTCGGAATTCCCGCTGGTACGCTTAATTGGCGCGGCCCCTTCGATCCGGAAAATGACGCGCTCTGGCGTTCTATGCAAGCCGGCAAAATCACCGAGCGTAACTATTGGGAAATTCGCACAAAAGAAGTCAGTGATTTGGTTGGTAAGGATTGGCAGAATATGCAGGATTTTGTCATTGCCGCGCGTTCAACAAATCCGATGGAGATTATTCGTCCGGAAGCATTGGCAGCAATTAAGTCGGCTAAACAAGCTGGATGTAAGCTGGCTATCCTGTCCAATGAGCTTGATTTGTTTTATGGCAA